>JAISMG010000036.1 GCA_031276875.1 Candidatus Peribacteria bacterium
TGATAACATACCAAATCCTCTTCCCGATGAACGAGGAAATATAGAATATACTAATTCTCAGGCAGTGACGAGTTTTGAGATAGCAGGTATCACCTATCTTGCCTTTGCCAATCAATATCGGAAAAATGAAGTCCGAAAATGGAATGGGAATAGATTTATTGATATTTCTGATAAAGTACCAGATACGCTTCCCGATAAACGAGGAAATAGACAATATTCTGACTCTCAGGCAGTAACGAGTTTTGAGATAGAAGATACCACTTATCTTGCCTTTGCCAATCAAAGACAACAAAACGAAGTTCGAAAATGGAATGGAAACGGGTTTACGGATATTTCTGCCACTTTACCTCCAGTAGAAGGAATAAATCACTCTTGGAACGGAGTCACCCATTTTAAACAATGAGGAAAACTCTATCTTGCTTTTGCTGACAGTATGGATGAAAATCTCGTCTTCCAATATAAACCTTGAGAATATATGACCACAGGAAGCAGAATTATTGAATTAGTTGCTGATAATAGTCTTAAAAGTCGGAATAAATTATATATCAATGCTTCAATAAACAAGGGAGGAGAAATTAAATATACTGTCTATGATAATGCTGGTTTGTCTGGTATATCCCTACTTACTGAAACCAATCCTACAGGATACCTTGACCTGAGTAGCCTTACGTTTACAGGGACGCTCTATGTAGAAATTGCAGTTATCTCTCCTGAAGTGGAAATCAGAGATTATAAAGCTACCTACTTTTCTACTATTACCCCAAAAATAGAACTAGAAGCACAAGTCAAAGACGATAGTATCCTCTCTGATGAAATCATCAATACTGCCTACATCTCTACTACCACTCCTGAAAGTAACACTACTAATAATACCCATATGTATACCCTCTACACCGAAGCTACCGATTTGAGTATTACAAAATCAGTAGACAATGCTTCTGTAGCTATCAATGATGAGCTTACGTACACTATCACCTATGAAAATAAATGACCAAAAGACGCTACCAACGTGGTGATTTCTGATGTGTTACCCAAGTCATTTAAGTATGTTTCTTCCAGTCCTCAATTAGTGGCCCCTATCACCAATTTTACCAATGGATATTGGAGATTAGAATATGAAAATATATATTATGACACGATAAGTTTTGAACTTAAAGATGGAACTGGAAATATCTTAGCACAAAAAGCACAATGAACATCGATTGGCTCTGACTGAACATTTACATGACATCTTACTGTTGGAGGAGCTATTTCTCTTACACGTACAAGTAATGGAGAATATTATGATGGAACCTATAAATTGTATATAGATGAAGTTCTCGTACTGAATGTTCCTACGAGATATTGAAATGACGCCAAAATAGCTGATACTCATATCTATACAGGTTTTGTTCCTATCATTGAAAAAGAAGGCTACACTTTGGAAATCCCCACATTACCTATCTGAAGCTGAGGCAGTATCCAGCTCAAAGCCAAAGTCACTACCGGCTACCAAGGACAAATCTTCTCAAATATGGCACAAATCAGCTCTGACACTGCTGAGCTCTTCCCGGGTGACAATCTTGCCTTAGCAATGACCACCCTCGGAAATATCGCCAATCTCTACACCAAAGCTACTCTTCCGCCTACCTATTCCCCTAATGCACTGCTCTCCGCCAATGTAGAATACGGTAATAATGGAAATCAAGCGACTTCCTGAACTCAACTGGTTATCACCCTAGACGAGCACTTCACGCTTTCATCAGCCACCACAGGCTACACCCTCTCAGGAAAACAGCTTGTGTGGGACATTGGAACACTTCCCATCAATACTTCAGGAACAATGCAGCTTCAGTTGCAAGTGGCTAATAATCCGCTGTTGGTAGAAGACAATACTCCACTTGTTCTTACTGCTTCACTCACTTCTCAAACTACAGAGCTTAATTTAGCAGACAATCTCGCTACTGCTCAAACCCTTCCTCTCCAATGAGGTACGCTCACCCTCGAAGGAAATGCCTATATTGATGTGGATGGTAGCCATTCTTTGAGCGAAAATGATACGCGTTTACCGTGACAAAAAGTCCTTTACTCCGGAATGCAAATCACTGGTGAAGTTCAAACCGATGTCGATGGACACTATCAAATTATCGGACTAGAACCGGGACGATATGAACTGCAACTTTTCCCGTTAACAGGATATGACTCCGTCTTTTCCAAAGGTGGGAAAAATTTGACTGCTCAAGCGGTAGGCTCAGGGTCTCTGGACGGAGCGACCGATAAGGATAAAATTATTTCGATTAGAGGATATGCTGAAGATACGATTTCTGAGTTAGATTTTGGACTGGACAATACTGCCTTGACCAATGTCTACACCAAAATCAAACTTGCTGGAACTCAGGATGAAGCCGTTACTCTGGATGTAGAATATGGAAACACCACAAATATCAACGCCAAATCCGTACTCTTACAAATCCAATTAGACCCCAACGTTATCTACGTCAATACTTCCCATCCTCACGCCGTTTATGATAGTACCCAACACAAAGTCTCCTTGTCTCTAGGAGAACTCACTGCCAATCAACAACATTTTAGTATCAATGTACGCTTGGATACTACCGCATTGACGGGGGATACGATTAGATATCACGCGTTCAATTTTGTATCAACCATCAGCACCGCAACCTTACCTGAAATTACCAATCTCGATAATATTGCTAGTATTGACCAGAGAATTATTACGGTAGGTGATATCTACGGAAACGTCTATGAAGACAAAGATAAACTGCTGGGACGAAATCCTTTACGTGATGAAATGTTATCGTGATATGCGGTGGTATTGCAAAATCTTTCAGGAAATATTGTCGCTACCACAACGACCAATGCTTCAGGTGCATACGCATTTCTCAATGTGAAACCGTGAACCTATCAGCTTATTGCTCCTGCGACAGGCGACTATCATAATTTTGGTGCATTTCCGTGAAGTATTAGTGGAACTGCCATTTTAATGGGGATGAGCATTTCTCCTTCTACACTTCAACTGGAAGTGCAAGCGGATACCATCTATGCAGAAAACCATTTTTCTGTGATAACGCTTCCTTCGGTGCTGAAGGGAACTATTGCTTTGGACAGTGATATGCCTTTGCACGCTATTGAAGTACATTTGAAAGCACCCAATGGAAAGCTTTTGCAGACTGCGTATACCAATACTTCAGGAGAATATGCATTTATGCAGGTAGAAGCGGGAGAGTATAGTATTACTTACGTCTTACCTTCTTACTATACCGCAGAAAGTGCAAATGTAGGAACATTGGGAGGAGTTGTCGATACTGGACAACAAGAAGTAGCAAGTATTCCTGTGCAGTTTGACCAGCAGGGATTAGCATATGATTTTGTGTTGCAGGCAATGACAGGGCACATTGGAGGAATGATGTATCAAGTGAATACCCAAGGAGAATTTTTGCGTCCAAGTTCAGGAGTTGTGGTGTATTTGCATAATGCACCTGTCAATACGTTTGCCATCTCTACGACTACGGGTGAAAAAGAGGCTATTGCTACGTGAACCGTTTCACCGATTACGGGTAATGTTGCTACGTGAACCGTTTCACCAATTACGGGTAATGTTGCTACGTGAATGGTTTCACCAATTACGGGTAATGTTGCTACGTGAATGGTTTCACTGATTACGGGTAATGTTGCTACGTGAATGGTTTCACTGATTACGGGTAATGTTGCTACGTGAATGGTTTCACTGATTACGGGAGAGATTATAACAGGTTCCAAACAAGGGCAAAGCCCTGACACAACCGAGCAAGGGGCGACGCCCCTTGACTCCATAGACGACGAGCAAGATACTCCGCCCCTTGACTCTATCACGACAACAGGTGAACAGGCAACTCCGTCCCTTGACTCCATAGACTCCACAACCGAGCAAGAGTCCATCTTGAGTGGAGAAATTCCTCTCGTAATGCCTCTTTCTGCCATAGCAATGACCACCACTGACGCCCAAGGAAATTTTAGTTTCCCTGTCAATGATGCAGGAATGTATTATCTCACCTATACGCTTGTCGCTCCTCACTCCGTTTATGACGCTTATCCCGGTAAAAACCCCCTCACCAACACTCCCAATGCCGCCAAAATCAATCAAGCAGAACTTCAAGTGATTTTGCTTACAGGAGACTCCAGTATCTGAAACGCTTTCGCAGTGCAAGTACCGCCTACCTCTGCTACTCTCAGTGTGTACCGAGATACCAATAATAATGGAACTTATCAAGCAGGAACCGACCAGCTCTTGTCTGGAGTAACCGTCAGTCTTTCTCAAGCTGGACAACAACTTGCTGTGGGATTGACTCCAGCAACTGCAGGATACCTTTTTGCAGACCTTTTGGCAGGAACCTATCAAGCAAGTTATGTGGTACCCAATGGCTATCTTGCAGCTTCTGCTACTACCAGCACCTTTACCCTAAGTGAAGGAGACACCAAAGACATCTTCTTTCCTGTTCGGAAAAAAACTCCCTATGACCTAGAACTCCGCAAAACTGTAGATAAAACTACTGCTCAACCGGGGGATATTTTGACCTACACCCTCACTGTGAACAATCTCGGAAACAGTTTGGGAGGCACAAACATTCTCATTAGGGACACTTTGCCTCTAGGATTGGAATGGATAGGAGATGATGGTAGTCTAGTTTCTTATGCTGATGGTGGAGCCAGAGTGTTTAGACTCCCTTCTCTCGCCGCAGGAATGACTGCTCAATTCACTTTTCAGACCAAAATTCCTACCACCCTTACTACTAGTACCGTCTATACCAATGAAGCGAGAGTGATTTCTACTTCTCCTTTGGATACCAACTCGCTTAATGATATCGCTTCTGCCACTACTACCGTCAACCTCTTGCCTAACAATACCGGAGGTCAAGAGGGAGGATGAAGTGGAGGAGGTGGAGGAGGCACAGAACTGAAAAAAGATGATTGTCCACAGGGAGATAATTCACCAAGTTATTATGACAATATTTGTGAAGTTGAAAAACCAACTGAAAAACCTGTTGAAAAACCAACTGAAGAAGGCCCTAAACAACCAGACGAAAAACTTGTTAAAGAAACTCCAACTCCTTCTCAGCCTTCCTCTCCTGCACATTCCGCACCGTCTCTGCCTGAAGAGGATGACGAATATGGACAACAGCATTTTCAAACTCCTACCCTCTTACCTAAAACCTGACCAGAAGAAACATCGCAGGGAATAAAAATTTTGAAACCCGCTAAAATGGACATTACGTATCCTGATTGGTTTCAGCCTTCTCGAACGGAAGATATAGGATACTGGAAAAGCATTCTTCCTACTCCTGAAGATAGAAATGCACCTGTCTATCTCGTCATCCCTAGCATTGGTGCAGTAGTTCCTATTAGGGAAATGGATAATCCTACTGATAGAGCAAATTATCTCTGAACTCATCCTGAACAAGTGAATATCAATACCTACCTTCAAAATGGAGTGCTCCATTATCCGGGAAGTGCGAGTTATGGAGAAAATGGAAATGCTGTGATTTTGGGACATAGTTCGTACTTTGCAAATGATACGTGAAGATACAAAACTATCTTTCAAGCAATCCTCAGACTCCATTCTGAAGATGTGATTTGGGTGTACCAGCAGAATGCATCGTGAACCTATGAAAGATATACATATACGGTAGAAGCTTCATTTGAAACTAATGCTGAGAATGTGGGTGTATTGAGTCCGTGATATGGAAAGCATTTGACGTTAATTACGTGTACTCCTATCGGAACTACCCTTCAGAGGCGAGTTGTTCGTGCTACATTAACGGGAGTGGAAAAGTAAACTGCATTTTCATAGTCTCACTGAACTACTGAAGTGTTGCAAAATTGCTCCAAATCACTACACTACTGGGCGTGCTTTTAGTTAGCTTTCCTCGTAATGCAAATCGTGTGAGCAATTTTTTGATGTATCGTATTGGGATATTTCCGAATTTGGTTGGTCCAACATCTTTTTTTCAAGGATAGAACAACGTTTTCTTTAGCTATTTTTGGAACGAGTGCTTTTTTGGTCATTGCATTGTACGCTTTTTCACGAATGCTCCAGTATCTTTGAACCCATAATCTATTGGATTTTCCGCTGACGCCTCCGAGCCTCCCGTGGTTTGGATACTTTCTGCTGTATTGTGGTCTGCTTTTTCTTTTTCTTATCCTCTTTCAATATGCCTATCAGAAAAAACAAATCTGGTTTCTGTTTGGGAGTCGATTGGCGATGTTTGCGGTGGTGGGAATTTTGGGATTTCAAGTGGGATTACAGGCGATTATGCTCTGGGTGATGAGTGCGTATGCGGAAGAGTTTCTGAAAATCGGAGCCACAGAAACGCTGGTAAGTAAAAAAAACTTTTATTCGTCGGATGTGCTGTTTTTCTCCGTATTGGTAGCGTTGGGATTTAGTATCGTGGAAAATATCTTTTATGTCGGGCAACTCGTTGGTGGGGAAGAAAGCAGCAACATTATTTCTTTAGTGGTAGGAAGAGGGATTTTTGCTTCTTTATTGCACCTTATCGCTACGGGAACCATTGCATTGCTCTTGTACAAACTGTATCAACGTGTAGTCTTACAACCCTTGTCAGCATTCCAAAAGCTCCTGCGTGTACTTGGAGCAATGTTGGCGGGAGTAGGATTGCATTTGGGCTACAATTTGGCAGTGGAATATGCTCAAGTTTGGGTGTATGTCGTGGTGGTGATTGGCGGATATTTTCTGTTGAGTTATATATTGTTTCTTTCAGATGAATTGTATAAAGGGGAACATTAGCTCCTTGTGCGTGTTTTATTTACGATGTTTCGGTTTGGTATGCAATATTTAGTTCCGTTTGTTCATCATCTTCTTAACAACATTTCCTCACTTACTCCCGACCTACTCAAACAGGAGCAAAGGGCTTTTGCCAAAGAGCAAAAAATGCAGACCCTCCCGAGCAAATCCCAAATTTTGCAAACCTATTTTCAGCTACTGAAGTCAGGAAAGGTAGAAAAAAACGCTGACTTTGAACAATTGCTGAAAAAAAGGGCTATTCGCTCTTCTTCGGGGATTGTTTCGGTGCAAGTGTTGACAAAACCGCGACCGTGTCCCGGACAATGCATTTTCTGTCCCAATGACCCCGCAATGCCCAAAAGCTACATCAAATCTGAACCCGGAGCAATGAGAGCCTTTCTCAACCAGTTTGACCCGATGAAACAGGTGTACAACCGTTTACAATCCTTGACGCTGACGGGACATCATCCCGAGAAAATCGAAATGATTGTGCTATGAGGTTCACGAGACGCTTATCCTCTGGACTATCAGGAAACATTTATTACCAGTTTGTATGATGCTTGTACGACATTTTCTCAGCTGAATATCCGTATGCACAACGAAAACGGAGGCAGCAAATACGGATTTGATATTGTGAATGAAAAGAGCATTCAGCTTTCTGGTTCTTTGGAAGAAGCGATAGAGAGAAATCAGACTGCAAAGCAGAGAGTGATTGGATTGACGATAGAAACGCGTCCGGATTTGGTCAGTCATTCGCAATGCCAGCGTCGGAGAAGGTTTGGAATTACGAGAATTGAAATGGGGCTACAGTCTACCGATGATGAAGTGTTGCGTTTAAATAAGAGAGGACACACGGTGCAACAAATCCGCGATGCTGTGCATCTCATTCGTCAATATGGGCTGAAGATTTCTCTGCACGTAATGCCGGGACTCTATGGCTCTACGAGAGAAAAAGATATCCAAACCTTTCGCGACCTTTTTACAGACCCTTTTCTCAAGCCTGATGAAGTAAAGATTTATCCGACTTCTGTTATTCCCTGAACGGAACTGTACCGTTTGTACCAAGAAGGAAAGTATCAACCGATTAGTACGGAAGAGATTTTGTCGCTCATTAAAGAAATTTTTCAAACGATTATTCCTCCGTATACGAGAATAAAAAGGCTGATACGCGATATTCCTGCTCCGGAAATTGTGGCGGGGTCGTCTATTACGAACCTTTCGCAATTGGTGCACGAAGAACTGTTGAAGGTGTATCAACAGCATACGGATAGTCCTATTGTACAAGCGTTTTATCAGCGTTTGTATGAAGATAATGAGTTCCTCCAAACTATCATCATTGGAACAGCTCCCGACCTTACGTCGTATCGTAATTTTGTGTCACTTGATACGAGGTCAAGGGAAGTGAAAAATAAAACAATATCAAGAGAGCAACTACCGTAGAAAATAATACCTATAAAACTCATAGGTATCGTAATTGAGATATATTCAAATGATAAAAAATAAAAATGCTGGATGGAAAATACCAAACAGCATTTTAAATAGTATATACTTATTTATAATATATGCTTATGTATACTACTTAAAAACAAGTAGTAAATTGCATATAATATGCCCCATATAACCAGTAGTGTATTTACTACGGGTATAAAAATAATGGCACTTTTTTTGCTCCTGCCATAACGCATAATACTATTCTTAACCCAAAGGATATTACATATGCTTTGGTTTATTCTAATAGCATTATTATCTCGAGCTTTGCCGAAATAAAATCCGAAGTTTGCTATAGACCACCACCGACTGTAGAATTTTGCTGTATAAATACAGCCAATAATTGATAGGATATAACCTATCACAATAATGTAAATAATCATTTTTTTTCGCCACCTACTTTACTCAGTGGACTTTAATTAAGTTAATATTTATTTTGCTGATGAATTTTTTATTCATCATCACTAAACAGTATAACTAATAATAATAGAAAGTCAATAGAAAAATTTTCGCAGAAAGTAGCCCAATTTGGGAAAAATGAGAAAATCAGTTTTTTTTTGTATAAATGATTTTTCCGATAAATGGATACATTTGAACCTCTGTTTTTATCTCATATGACCATCTTTTTTGATACATCTTGAAAAAAATAGTGGATAAAACAATTATCTACTACTTTTTTCCTTTATTTTAGCCACCCATTTTTTTAATTATACCAAAATTTTCCAGACAAATCACACTTCACTCAAACATTCACAGAGTGAACAGCTTATTACAAGCTTAGAAAAAAATCTGGCTTAATCTCAAAAACAATCCTTACAACTGCCAATCCAAACAATATCATTCCTTCCGTTCTAGAAATACGCCATTGAGTCCTCATAAAAAACATCGTAATCATCAACGTAATCATCAATACAAAAATAGAAAAATTGATGTCCATTAGCATTCTTCCCCATCCTTCACAACTTCCCCACAAACACGTGCTCTGTAGCACAATAGGATTGATAACAGAACTAATTCCAATAATCCCCAATACATTAAAAATATCGCTTCCAATCACATTTCCGATACTCAATCCATAATCTTTTTTGAGCAACGCAGCAATACTCACCGCAAGTTCTGGTAAACTCGTTCCCATCGCAATAATTGTCGCCCCAATCGCCCATTCTGAAATCCCCCACAATTGAGCCAAATAGACCGCCGCATCTATCACGTGTTCAGATGACACTATTAACGCTATCAAACTCGTTATTAGCACCAAAAAACTGAGAAAAAGTCTGTAGTAATGGAGATGTTGCTTTTTGTAAGTTTTGTAAAGCATACTACCTAGTCCTCCAAGTACCAACACCACAAGCATTCCTATCATCCACATAGAATACCCCCATTCGAACACAAACATCCCGTTTACACCTTTGGCACTACATACAGAAATAATCAATAAAATCCCCAAAAGCCGTGCAAAATGTTTTCGTTGTACAGAGGTAAGAGTTGCTTCTTTGATTTCTTCTTTTACTTCTTGCATTTCAGCTTCAGGCACATCTTTTTTAATCCACAAATACGAAGTATATCCAATGAGTAAAGCCAAAAGCACTATTCCTTCCCACAAACCAACATAATGATTTCGCGTCATCACAAAAATAACCACCGTAGTAAACAAGAGAAACATTGTATCTCTGGTCAGAATTTTTTTTCTAATGATCAAAGGACTTACTATTGCCGCCAATCCTAAAATAAATCCGAGATTAAAAATATTTGAACCAATCACATTTCCTACAGAAATATTTCCATTCCCTTCTATGGCAGCCATCCCCGAGAGAAAAAGCTCTGGAGCAGATGTCCCAAATGCCACAATCGTAAGCCCAATCAACATCGTAGAAACTTTAAAAAATTTTGCAATATACACCGCAGCATTCACCAAATACTGTGATGAAAAAATCAAAACCGCTAATCCCACCGCAAGAACCAAAAGTGCAAGTATCATCAATAAAGTCATAAAGAAATAAAGTTGCTACTAACTATAAGAGATTGCAAGACTTTTGCAAGTTTTTTCAAAACAAGCGTTTTTATCTTTCTCATCAAGAAGAAATGATTTGGAGTTGATTTTTCTTTTAATATATGAGGCATCAAAATATCAAGGTTTGTATCAAGGAATAGTAATCTTATATTTGTTTCTAATAAGTTGAATGGTGGGTGATATAGGACTCGAACCTATGACCCTCTGCTTGTAAGGCAGATGCTCTAGCCAACTGAGCTAATCACCCATTTCCTTTGTTTATTCACTTAGCCAGCTGACGGAATTGAACCGACGACCTTTCGCTTACAAGGCGATTGCTCTACCTGCTGAGCTAAGCTGGCATTTTGCCCAACAGGGCAACGATTATTTTGTCTGCGATTTGTGATAGAGTTTCGCTACTCTCGCTTTTTTTCTACCGGCATTTCTCGATTTTAAAATACCTACTTTCAAACATTTATCAATCCTTTTGTATAAATTGCTGAGCTCGGCAAGTTCTACCTTTTCTCCCTTCTCGATAGATTTTATGAATTTTTTCATCGCCATTTTCATTCTGATTTTAAAATCCTTATTTCTCTTTTCGAGTTTCTGGGATTGATACATAGCTTTCTGAGCTGATTTTGTGATGGGCATTTGATACATTCTGATAATAAAAGAGCATTTTTTTCCTCCGAGGGTGGGGATCGAACCCACGACCAAATGGTTAACAGCCATCTGCTCTACCGCTGAGCTACCTCGGAATAATTAAGAGATACATTTTCATGTATGAAGCAGGAGTATGTATACAAAACTTGATTACTTTTTCAAGAGATTTTTACTTTTTTATTTTTTCCCTTGGAAAAGCTACCTATCCTCTCTCAAAAAACCTTACCGGGAACAGGACTCGAACCTGCACACCATACGGCACTTGGTTCTAAGCCAAGCATGTCTACCAGTTCCATCATCCCGGCATTTAGTTCAGATTTTTTCGGAAGCTAGGATTCGAACCTAGAACCCCCGGATTCAGAGTCCGATGCTCTACCAGTTAAGCTACTTCCGAGTATTATCTGGCTGACTTATTCGAAAACAAGTTGAACAAGTCTTTATAATTTCATAGCAAATTCCGAGTTAGCATTTGCCAGAAAATTATTGTGATGGTATCTTACAGATTTTACCCTTGAAAGCAAGTTAATTTTGCACTTATCGGAAAAACAGAGGATTTTGTATGGATTAGTATATATCTGAAAAGAAATGTCCCATTGATGATATATCAGGGAAAGAGGAGATGAACATTCAATATATAATAGCTCAAATCTTTACATCTTACTTATTAGACAATGCATCAATCAACTACAGAACAAAAGAAAGTTTTCTTCTCTACAATGGAGAAACTCAAAAAAAGTCAAAGAATAAAAAACTCAAAAATTTGATCGCATTAAAATTTTATTTCATAAGGATACTATTATATACTCATCATCAAACTATTTTCAATTCTTTGCACTCGTTCATTTTAAAAAATAGTTACTATAATTTTTGACCTTTTTATCAAAAATACTATTCTATAAACTCAATATTTAGTTGTCATCAAATATCAAATCCTCAGCTTATATTTGGTTCCTTAAGAAGATACCTTGTTGGAAATTTTTTATCATACCTTATCATATAAGGATGGTAAGAATCGAAATTCCCTTCAATAAAAGGATAGTCTCAACATTCCCGTCAAATAGAAGCTCACGAAGTGATAAATCTATACCAATCTGAAGGAAATAGAACGTTGTTAACATTACTTTCCAAGATGCAATGCATATTCGAAATAGAATATTTTTCTCTTAATAATTTTTCAATACTTTGATTAGCAGGTTTATTATAAAAAGTAATAGCATTTGTAATATATCCAGTATTTCGTGGGTTTCAAATACTTATTGTATTGTTACTTATAATAATTCCTTTGGCTTTTTCTGCTTTTATCTGAGAAACATTTGTTTCTACAAAAATCTCATCACCTTTTGCTAAATAATCTTCTTTGGAGATTTGTAGCTGTTCTAGGACAGTACTTCTCAAAGTTACACACAGTTCAGGAATAGTAATAAAAAAGCTATTAGTAATTTCATCATATTCATAAGAAAGAGTTTTATTTGGGATTATCACATTTTCATAATATCAACTGGTTGAACAATCATAAGGTATTATTCATAAAGGTGATGGAGTAGATGCCTTATTGTTTGTACATCAAACTAATAACAATAGGGAAGTGAGATATAAGAGAAATAAGGGGATTTTCATAAGTATTTTCATAAGTCGTAAAGAATAACATTAAAGAATCAATGATTTATATACATACTTTATTGAAAAGCAAGCAAAATACTAAAAATTTTCGAAAGAAATATAAGAGAGATAAAACAATTAGACAGTAGGACTTGTCTTTCAACAAAAGATTGCTAACATATTTGTTAGTAATCTTTATTTTATATTTGCTTTGTCTTATAAATGTAACTCTTTATCAAAACTCCTCTTTATGAACATAATAAATACGTTCCTCATCTCTTGGAACATTGTGTACTTTTTTCTTCTGAAAGAGAAGAAGCATTGACCTATTTTGGAGATATTAATGCAGGAACAACCTATGGGGGAACGGAATTTGAATTTTATAGTTCGCACGTGAGAATATGTAAGCAAAAAAGAACATCAACAGTTTATTCAACAGTTTACTTATGCAGAAATTCAACTCCTCATAGCTCCCTTTGCTTGATAATTCTTTCCATTGTCTGAAATATATTTATTGCAATTACTTTTTTTCCTCTGGAAACGCTGTACCAAATCCATATAATGTTGGACGGTTATCTGTAAATGCAGTCAGCTTTTTATCTTTTTGCTTTTCCAATGTATAAAATCTCCCATTCTTCAGACCTGAAAGGTGAAGTCGTGATTTCTGGAAGTAAAAATGCAGCACTTCCTATCGTCGCAGCAAATTATATCTTGGATAATGAGGTCATTCTCCACAATAAGCCTCATATTAGCGACATCAGAAATATGGAAGCTCTCGCTGAAACAGCACTTACTACCTCGACTTCTTATTTTGACCTAACGAATGACCTCGCGAAAAAATTTAGGGCATCTATTCTGCTCATTCCGTTAGGATTGGTGAAGTATGGAGAAGTCCGCTTTGTAGGCTCTGGTGGCTGTAATATCGGGAAAAGGTCGTTAGATACCTTTGAAGATGCTCTGGTAAAAGCAGGGATAAGTGTTTCCTATGAGGGAGAACATAAAATTTTCAAAGTGACTGGAATGCCAAAAAGAAATATCATGCTGCAAGAATTTTCCGTTACAGCAGTAGAAGCACTGATTACTTATCTCGCGTTTCTCAAAGGATTAGACTATGAAGTAAATATTTACCAAGTCGCCACTGAGCCCCACGTGAAAAATCTGATTGCATTTCTCAATAATGCGGGAGCAGATATTACTTTGGGGATAGACCATACGATTGTGGTGAAACCAGTGAGTAAAATGCAAATAAAAACTCCTGAATTTACAATTGTGAGTGATTATATTGAAGCAGGGACGTATTTTGCTATTGGAGCGGGAGTGGATAATTCTGAACTCACGATTAGCAATATGAATGTGGATGATTTATCTGCAATGTACAATACTGCTGAAAAAATTGGTATCAATTTTCGTATTCTCGACAAACACACCATCAACGTGAATGCGTATAATAAACCCAATTATCAAGCTATCAAAAGATTAGAAGTCAGAATTTTTCCAGGATTTCCTAGTGATTTGCAACCTATTTTTGGCTGTCTCTTGACGCAATGTTATGGGATTTCCAAGATTTTTGAAACGCTGTATGAAGGAAGATTTGGCTATTTGAATGAACTTGAAAATCTCGGAGCGAAAGTCGAAATTCTCAATCCTCATCAAGCTCTTGTTTTGTGAGCGACGAAACTCAAAGGAGGATACGTGGCGAGTACTGATTTGAGGGGGGGGAGTGCGATGGTGCTTGCGGGCATTATGGCTCAGGGGACGACGTATATCACGAATGAAGCCATTATTGAAAGAGGCTATGACAACATTTTACACAAACTGACCCAAATTGGCGTAGCTATCGAGCAAATCAATAAAGAAGAGTAAAAAAGCTGAATTTACTTTTGAGAAAAAAATTTTAGTAAACTTTATAATTTTTTTGTTTGTCTAATTTTTCTAGAATTATTGCTCTATTATTATGAATATTAACATCATTAGGAATAAGTTCTAGAGCTTTATTATAACAAATGAGAGCTTCTTCATATCTTCCTAAAACAGATAAAATAACTCCTTTATTGTTATAAGCAGTAACATCATTAGGATTAAATTCTAGAGCTTTATCATAGAAAATGAGAGCTTCTTTATATCTTCCTAAATTAAATAAAGCATTTCCTTTATTGTTATAAGCAGTAACATCATTAGGATTAAATTCTAGAGCTTTATCATAGAAAATGAGAGCTTCTTTATATCTTCCTAAAGCAGATAAAGTAACTCCTTTATTGTTATAAACATTAGCATTATTAGGATTAAGTTCTAGAGCTTTATCATAGCAAATGAGAGCTTCTTCATATCTTCCTAAATAACATAAAGCATTTACTTTATTATTATGTATCTGAGATCATAAGATAGTTTCTGGATTTCATCAATAAGCAACTTCTGGTTTTTCAAAATATCGTCAATCACCTTCAATCATCTTATATACTCCAGAACTTTTTCATCGTCTAAAAGGTAATATTTTCTTTCTTTGTACATCGAAAAGATATAAAGTACTTCCTATCTCTATCTCAAGAGCTGAATGTTTAGGATAGTCTAATCCACGATGTTTTATTCCCAATTCCTCTAAAAACGCGTGTCAGAGTAAAGCATATCCTACACAGTAAAGTTCTTTTGTTGATAAGATTTTACTTACCTGATATCCATTATTATTTTTAGTAAGTTGATAAGGATAGTGACGTAATGCTTGCAAAATGGCGTTAGTAGCATTTATTTCTGTTTGCTCTATTTCTTTTTTCTGGTCTGTTTTTCTTACATCATCTAATTGTTTTTTCCATTTATCTATCTGCATTTTTTCTCTCAGCTTTTTACTTTCTATATCTAAGTCAAAATGTTTAATAGCATATTCTTCATATCCTTTTGTATAGATAATTCTTCCATCATCCCCGATGTTCTTTGTAAATTTTTCTTTTTCACAATATTCAATAATCGCGTTTTGTTCAGCTTGTGTCATCGTTTCCATTCCATAACGCACCATATCTATTCCTTTTCTGAAAAATGTTGTATCAAATTCTTGGCTCAAAGTGGCAGTAAGGCGTTGCTCCATTTGTTTTGTATCATATATATATCATTTATCTACTGGTGTTTCTGGAGGAATGCGAAATTGAGAAATGAAAGTTTTCATAGTACCAAAAGCAAGTTTATAGTCTTCAATTCTTTTTCTCAGGTCTTCATTGATATGATAGGTAGCCATAAGTTCTTGGAAATAAGGTTCTTGTTCGTTGTTCACTTCGGATTTGGCTTCTATGTTCGTTTTCCCTTCCTGTTGCTTTTGTAAAGTACGGTTTTTTAATGTTGCAAGCAGATACAGTTTTGTTTGTGCCATAAGAGGGTTTAGGCTTGTTCAAAATTTTTCCAAATCAAATTTTTGATGTAAAAATGAAATAATACCCAAAAGTTCTCAATGCTTCAGGTCATCTGGGAGATACAGCGTATATTGTTTTCCATATTTGTCTTGTCCTGTTTCTTCCAAGATAGTATCAAATGTGTGTTCAGGTCAGATTTTTGTTTCATATTCCTTTCTGGAAATTTGTTGAGGCGTGATATGGTCTAATGTTGACAAAATCTCTCCAAATACTTTGAAGTTAACAGGTTCTGGATAGACGGAAGTATGCAAAAGTGAAGTTTCCATTATGAGCTTTTGGTAAATAAGATAAAATATACTTATATAAATAAGTATACATATTTATATATAAAAGTCAAATATTAATAATTAATTTTACCGCTGTCCAAGTAAAATCATATAGCAAATTTTCCTATATGGTATTCATCAATCCTATAAGTAATAGCCATTCTTCCCCCGCAGGACTGCGGGGGAAGAATCTAGACATTACATTTATCTTTCATCTGGATTCTTCACTTCGGCTTCGCCTTGTTCAGAATGACCACGTGATGAACATCCGCCACTAGTGATTTACTTCTTATGACAGCTCTTTGAAAGAATTAGTTTCTTACAATTTGTAAGAATGTCAGTTCATCCCTAAGATAATCTTTGTGTATGGATACAAAATGAGTATTACATACCAATGAAATCTCAATAAAATCGTATGTTGTTGCAAAATGAAATTACTACAACATTATTTTACTTCACGCAATGTATCGTCGAAAAGGCTTTTCTCATTTGTTGTTGTTCGCTGGCATCTTCACTACTGTGAGAAAAGAGGAGTAAGGTATTGGTATCTTGTTCTCCAAAAAGTTGTGTCATATATATTTTTGGGACGGTAGCTACAAATCCACTACTAATCTGGTAGGAAATCAGACGAAACGCTTTCTTTTCCCTATCACAATCCCTCACAAAACTTTCTGCTTGGGTATGTTCTATCGTCAATCCTTGCGTTTTCAATGTAGCCACTGCTTCCTGAGAAAAAAGCACGACACCTTTCCCTTGATTGTACTGTTGCGTGATAACGAGAGAGTCTTTGTAGGTTTCGTTGGTTCCACTTTCCGTATATAGGGCGAGAAAATCAATACTATCCATTGTAGAAATCTGACTTTTTTCCCAGATGAGAGGTCATTGGTAGGTGAATTGGTAGTTTTGTACCTTGATAACGATTTCATTTTTTTGTGTACTACATCAGGCGATAAGCAGTACACTTATTCCTATACATAAAAGGTAGTTTTTCATTGGTGGTATTTCATTAAATAAACAGGTAGACAATCGCCAAAACTATTCCCACTACAATGCCAATAATAAAGCTTTTGATAGCGATTTTTTCTTTATTGTCGAAGTCTTGGTATGCGTCTCTCCCCGCTCGAAGTGTGGCAATGAGATAGCCAATAATCAGTCCACAAAAAATTAAATATCCGGGAATGAGAATAGTTTTGATGAGAGCAAAATTCTGAGGAGAAAAAAGTACGTCTCCTCTGAGATAGACAATCCCCACTACCATCGTGAGAAAGAGAAAGAAGCCTCTGAGTATTTTAAAGAAAATTCGCATAGGATACCAATTAGAGATAAAACTACTTTCATATGTAGCTTTTTATGTCATAAAATCAAGGACAAAATGCTATTGGAAACCAGAATGATGTGTTTCTGAGTTTTTTACTGAAATATATTTACAAAACTATGTAAAAACACTCATCATATCAGGAGCAAAAATGAAAGAGTACAAATCCCTATTCCTATATTACGAAGAGCTTTATTTCCAAAACAAAACGTGATAAAAAATCCTCATAGTATCCATAATCAAACCATATACATTGCCACTAAACTTACTATCCATAAGATAAAACCTGAATGCTCTTGGATATATGCTGGAGCAAGAAATACTCAAGATATTCCATTAGAGGATATTGTATTTACAAATGCAACATAGTCTCCTGAAGTTCCCACTTGTTCCTTCATATATTCAATAGGTTGAGACTTTTCCACGAAAAAAATCAATAAAGGAACAAAAATTCAAGCAAGTCCTACAATAATTCCTCCTAGTAGCATATCTTTTAGAAAAGCAAATTTTGTGGTAATAAGTTTTCATATTGCTTGGAAGAAATTATCATATATTTTCATTCAGTCTTTTTCTATAGTACGAAGAATTTCTCCTCATTTTTTGAAAAAACGTAAATACAGATATCTTATCAAGATAGCTATTACAATCCACATTCCAAAAAACCATAACAAATCCACATAAAATTCAAGAAACCGATTTATAAAAGCCTTTACTAACGGCGGATACATTAAGGCATTTTTAAGAAAAGCTCAAACCATTTCAATAAGGTAAAAGATATAAAATACTCCTTATTATATTCAATACAGCAAAATTTGCAAAAAAACGTCCAGAAAATTACAATAAGATTATAAAAGCTGGAGATACTGCCTCAAAAGATAATCAATATCTCCTGCTGAATACACGACAATCACCGTATTCTCATCAGCTTGTTTTATCACCTTTTTCACTGCATCGAAGTTTGGCAAATAGCTACTTCCGCAATGCTCGGCAAAAAGTGCTCCCAGTTCGTCAATGTTGGTGATTTTTTCTGGGGTGTGAAGATGGTTTTGTAAGGTTTCAGCGAAGCTGTCAAAATCTTCTCTCGCAGCGTAAATCTGGTAGATGTAGCTTTCATCGTATCCTTTTAAGGCTGTGGGAAAGGCGTCCCGTCCTTGCAAAATTCTATGCATTTGATGAGGCTGAAAAATACAGACCAACTTTTTATCGGGAAACTTCTCTTTCAGGGCTTGCAATCCTCCTTTCAAACTGGACGCTACGTGTCCATAATCACTGAACATCACAGCACCTTTTTCGGTAGTGGTGAGTTGTTCCATTCTTCTTCGGAGTCCACGAAATTGTTCAATCAGTTTTTTGATGGCTGTTTGTTTTTCTCCGCTTGTCAACTCATTCAAAAGTCCATAGACCAACGAAGCATTTTGCTGTTGATATGTTCCTCGGAGATAATGAAAATCAAATGTTTGCATTTGCACATTCAATGTTTTGGGATGCTGTAAGATAGTGGGACTGTTCAGGTTTGGCAAGACGTAAACGTTGTGTTTCACTTTTTCTATCAGTTCCAAAAAAGCTGATTCATAATCTTGCCAATCTTTGAAGTAATCGGTATGTTCCAGCTCCAAACTAGTAATAATGGCAGCGTCAAGGTCAAGCGTCAAAAAATGTCTCTGATATTCACAGGCTTCTAAAAGGAAGTAGTATTTTTTGATGAGGGAATAGTTGAGTTTTTTTCAGGTGAAAATGTAGGTGAAGATATTGTGGAGGTCGTGGAGTTTTTCATCTCACAGCCCCCTTTCTCCCGCTATCACGTAGCTTTTCCCTCAGAAATCGGGAACTAATGCCCCGACAATTCCTATTCCAAAATCTTGCAACAGTTCTCTCGCAACGAAAATGCCGATAGCACTACTGCTGGATTTGCCATTTGTCCCTGTGAAGGCGATAGTTTTGAAATATTTACTCATTTCGCCGAGAAACTCGAAATAGTCCCAAATCAGCAATGGCGTATGCTGTTCAGCTTTCAGCTTTTTTGCCTGTTGTACTTCCACAGACTGTTCAGTTGCCGATGAATAGATGACACAATCATTTGCTTTGATTTGGTACATTCAGTGAGCAAAAATCTGAATGCCTTTGTTTTGTAGTTGCTGAGTAATTTGAGAAGCTTGTTCATCAATGCCAATAATATTTTTAAATCCCAAATCCCGCAATATCCCTACGATATTGGAAAGTCCAGCACCTCCAGCTCCTACACAAACGATAGTTTCTTGCATATCATAAATAGTGAAAGTAAATATTTTTTACTCTTCTCTTGTTTTGAATAAGAGATACTGAAAGATATAAGGAATAATTTTTAAGCTGTTGGCGACTTTTTTTCGGTTTCTTCTCGGTTGGCTTATCAGTCTCCGTAATCGTTCCAATTTTAGTTTTCTAATCAGTTGAGGAGCTCTTTTTTGGCTTCCTGACCGTCGATCAAATAATCCTCCCACATTCATTACCAAAAGCGTATGCTGTTTGATTTTTTGGTAATTTCTCAAGGTTCGTAATTCTTGTAAAGGGATAGTTGGAGTGGTTCTTCCCACGAGCAAAATATTGATGGTATCTTGATATTTTTCCAATTCTGCTTTTGCGATGTCTCGCTGAAATTCTCTATATCCATCTTGGGAAAATACCACATTAAATCCTTTACGAGTGATATATTCTGTTGCTTTTTCTATGCCTTTTGGGGTCGTTCCATAGAGAAACAGGCAGATTTTTTGGTTTCCATATTTTTGTTTAATTTTTTCCAGAAAGTATGGCGTAAAGTCGGTTCCATTCAGATTTTCGAGCCGTTTTCTCGGGGATTTGATACGTCCTAAGAGGGTAGCAAGGAAATAAAAAATCTGAAGTGCAATCCCATCAGGGAGTAAATAATCGGCTTTCAAAAGAATTTTTTTGTATTCCAACTGTTTTTCCGTTTTGTCTTTTTTATCTTTAAAGAGTTTTTGGCTGACAATCTGGGAAAAGTACAAAAAATTGACGATACAAAAACGCTCTTCCTCGTAGGTTTTTAACATATCATCTACCAATTGAGGTGCCGTTCCGGTATAGCATTTAGAAAGAATTGATTTCATCTGATGCCAAGGGATAAAAGAAGTATCCACCTATGTTTCTACAAATAAACAAGAGGAAGTATACAGATTTGGTAGAGAGTTGCAATGTCTTTCTAGTGACGAAAAATTATAATGCAAAATGCGCCACTAATCAGTAAGATAATAAATATTCGTTTTACATCTTAAAAACATTAGTGGTGCCAAGTACTACTACAAAAAAGGGACAAGTTTGCAAATAAGAA
>JAISMG010000007.1 GCA_031276875.1 Candidatus Peribacteria bacterium
CCTATTACAGCATATACAGAAAATTTAGATAAACCTCTTATTCACAACAATGGAACTCATCAGATAATTAGTAAAGATACTCTATTAGATTTTTCTGAAAACTTTTCCCCCAACAATATTTCCATAATAGTAAATTCTCCTTTTGTTCTTCCTTCTACTATCACAGAAGAAGAACTTGCCTTGGTTTGCCAAATCCAAATTCCGTGACTTACAGTAAATTTTACTAATGTCCCTCCTGCTCTCAAAAAGAACATAAAAGAAGTTAAAGGAAATTTTGAAGATAGCTCTGAAGACTTCGATTATGATGCTCTTACTTCTGTTGGTGGAGATTTGGATGCTTATAATGCAACATCATTCTCTGCTCCTCTTCTTGCTTCTGTTGGTGGAGATTTGAGTGCTAGCAATGCAATCTCATTCTTTGCTCCTCTTCTTGCTTCTGTTGGTGGAAATTTGGATGCTAGCTATACAATCTCATTCTCTGCTCCTGCTCTTACTTCTGTTGATGGATATTTGGATGTTTGAGATGCAACATCATTCTCTGTTCCTGCTCTTACTTCTGTTGGTGGATATTTGAATGCTAGAGATGCAACATCATTCTCTGCTTCTGCTCTTACTTCTGTTGGTGGAAATTTGTATGCTAGCAATGCAACATCATTCTCTGCTCCTGTTCTTACTTCTGTTGCTGGAAATTTGTATGCTAGCAATGCAACATCATTCTCTGCTCCTGTTCTTACTTCTGTTGCTGGAGATTTGTATGCTAGCAATGCAACATCATTCTCTGCTTCTCTTCTTACTTCTGTTGCTGGAAAATTGGATGCTCAAAAAGCAACATCATTCTCTGCTTCTGCTCTTACTTCTGTTGGTGGAAATTTGGATGCTAGAAATGCAACATCATTCTCTGCTCCTCTTCTCAAAGAAACAAAACAAATTTACTTCACTTCACAATTACAACAGCTAGACATCAACCCAGAATGCCAAGTAGAAAAAATATACTATAATGACGAAAATTTCAACAATCTTTCAGACTTTTTTTCTGCTTATTCCCAGTATCGCCAAGCTGCATAATAACTCAACTTTTAAATCATTGGTTCTCCAAATTCTTCAAGCGTTTTCATCACGTCGCTTTGCTGTTCTACGACTGCTTTTGTTTCAGCGAGCGACTTTGCATATTTCATTCTAGACGCTTCGTACAGCTCCTGTACATAGCCTCTTTTGATTTCTGCGTCGGGAATTCGGCACGCCTTCAAACTGATTCAGATGAAAGATACACTTAATGTCTGGATTCTTCCCCCGCAGGACTGCGGGGTCAGAATGACTATTACTTGTAGGATTGATGAATACCATAGAGAAAAATTTGATTGCTATATGATTTTATTTGGACAACAGTTATTAATTTTACCAATCCATATTAAATTTGCCAATCAATTTCTTTCAATTCGTGCTCTCTGAGCCAAGCATTGGTTTTGGAAAAAGGTTTGCTTCCAAAAAATCCTTTATCCGCAGAAAAAGGCGATGGATGAGCAGATTTGATAACAAGATGTTTGGAGGTATCAATCAGCATTATTTTCTGTTGAGCAAACGCACCTCGCAAAATAAATACAAGATGATTTTTGGCATCAGACAGCTTTTTAATCACTGCATCCGTAAACCTCTGTCGCCCAATATCTTTATGAGAATTGGCTTGGTCTTTGCAGACCGTAAGTGTAGCATTCAAAAGAAAAATACCTTGCTTGGTTCGTGGAGTCAGGTTTCAAGTTTTAGGGATAGAGAAACCTATATCATCGTGCAATTCTTTGTAAATATTTTGAAGAGAAGGGGGAATTCTGACTCCATCTTGCACGGAAAAACACAATCCGTGTGCCTCTCCTGCTCCGTGATAGGGGTCTTGTCCCAAAATAACCACCTTAACTTCATCAAATGGTGTTGAATTAAACGCATTAAAAATGTTTTTCCCCTCGGGAAAGATAGTCTTTCACTCAGATTTTTCTTTTTGGAGGAAATGTTTGATTTGTTCAAAATAGGAATGTTGAAATTCATCCCTAAGCACCTCTTTTCGAGAAGGTTCAATTTGGATAGCAGTAATGTCTAGTGGCATTGAAAGAGAGTAAGAAATAAAATACCTTTCTTACTATAAGGAAAATAAAGCTGAATTGCAAGGCAGATTACAAATATCATAGTGGTGCATTTTGAATTATAATTTTCTCCATAAAAAAAGCTGTTGACCTTCCGTTCCGTTTTCATATAGTGAAATTATCTCACGTGGTTTTCCTCAAAAGAGGAGCGTGCAGACTTTTATTCTCTTTTTCTTATCACAATGGCACCATTTATCCTAGGAATTATCGTCATTCTCTTGTTTCTCACGGTTAAAGTCGTGAAACAATACGAAAGGAAAGTCCTGTTTACGCTGGGAAAGTATACGACTATCCTCAAACCGGGACTCAATATCGTTATCCCGATTATCCAAACTACCACGACCGTAGACGTGAGGGAAAAAGCTGTGGATGTCCCTTCCCAAGAAGCGATGACCAAAGACAATATTTCCTGTACTATCAATGCGGTTATCTACTACAAAATCAGAGAAGATGAGGCAAATAAAGCTGTCATCAACGTAAGATATTTGGACTATGCGATGAGCCAATTTGCCCAAACGACGATGAGAAATATTGTCGGACAGTTTGAACTGGATGAACTATTGGCAAAAAGGGAAGAAGCAAGTAAAAAAATTAAAATGATTGTAGATGAAAAATCTGATGTGCGAGGTGTCGAAGTAATGTCTGTAGAACTCAAAGACATCAATATTCCTTCCGACCTGCAAAGAACAATTGGAAAGCAGGCAGAAGCCGAAAGAGAAAAAAGAGCAAAAATTATCACTTCAGAAGGAGAATTAGCATCAGCTAAAAATCTGATGGAAGCCGCAGAAATGCTTTCCAAAACGCCGTGAGCTTTGCATTTGCGTACGCTTCAATCCATCAATGATATCAGCTCTGACCAAAGTAATACGACCGTATGGATGATACCAATGGAAGTATTGGAAGCAATCAAAGGCTTTGCAAATCCTTCCCACAAAACGCATTAACGTTTAATTGTTCAGCATTTTTTATCTGTTCACTCTCTTCTTCTATGGCAACGTGGCACGAATTAGCAGACCTCCTTTTTCCTGAGGTACAATCAACGATTTCTGACCTTTTAACCCAGTATCCTGCACGTTCTGAGCAGGTGTGCTTGCGTTTTTCTCCTTCTCCTACAGGGTATTTGCATTTAGGGTCGCTGTATACGACGTTGATTGGTTCCACCTATGCGAGACAACACAAGGGAACATTCTTTTTGAGAATTGAAGACACTGACCAAAAAAGAGAAATTCAAGGGGCAGCTTCTTTGCTTATTCAGTCGTTGAAAATCTTTTGAATTTCCTTTGATGAAGGACCATTGGGAGAAGATGAACGTGATGTGGGTGCGTATGGACCGTATTTTCAGTCCAAAAGAGCAGATTTGTATACTGTTTTTATCAAACATTTACTTGCTCAAGGATTGGCGTATCCCTGTCGAATGACGGAAGCAGAATTGAATGCCATTCGTGAACAGCAGACGCAAGCCAAGCAAATTCCGGGCATTTATGGGAAATTCTCCAAATATAGAAGCTTTACTCCTGATGAACTCATAGCCAAATATCACCAAGAAGGCGACCAGTTTCAAGTCATCAGGTTTCGTGCACCGGGCGACACGACGAAAAAAATTGTGTTTCACGATGTCATCAAAGGCGAAATTTCGATGATAGACAATTATAATGATATTGTTATCCTCAAAGGTGATGGTTTGCCTACGTATCATTTGGCACATATTGTGGATGATACGTTGATGAGAAGTTCGCTGATTACCAGAGGAGATGAATGGTTGACTTCCGTTCCATTACATCTTCAGCTTTTTAAAGCCTTTGAGTTACCAGCACCAGCATATGCACATTTAGCTCCCGTCAGTAAACTAGATGAAGGGAAAAAAAGAAAGCTGAGTAAAAGACACGACCCCGAGGCAAATGTCGCGTTTCTTCTGGAACAATGATATAGTGTGCAAGGCATTTTGGAGTATTTGATGACGTTAGCCAATTCCAATTTTGAAGATTGGAGGAGAGAATATCCTGAGTTGCCGTTGGCGGATTTTCAGTTTTCTTTGGACAAGGTAGGAGTGGCTGGTTCGTTATTTGACGCCACCAAATTGCAATGGGTAAATAACGGCTATTTGTCGAGAATTTCGACCGAAGAACTGTTTCAGCAGACCTTGGAATGGGCAACCACCTATGCTCCAGCGTTTGCTTCCTTACTTCAATCTGATGAAGCGTATGCGAAAGCAGCGATGCATATCGAAAGACACACCGAAAAAGACCCCAAAAGATTTACCTTGTATAGCGATGTACAGCAGCAGATGTTGTTTTTCTTTGATAATGAATGGGAAAAAGGAGCCGAAATCAGAAAGGCATTGCTTGCGGAAAATGAACATTTTGGGGCTTTACAGGATTTTGTTCGTACCTATAGTGAAGTCGTGAATTTAGAAACCGATGAGGTGCTTGTGTGGTTTGACCAATTAAAACAACTCGGAAAACAGTATGGTTATGCTGCCACTAATGCAGAATTTAAAGAAGGAGGATATATTGGGAAAGTTGGAGATTTGGCGATGTTTCTCCGTATTCAGCTGTGTAATGCCAAACAGACTCCTGATTTATTTAGTGTGATGAAGGTGATGGGAAAAAAGAGGGTAGTGGAGAGATTACGTGCATTTTCTTCATAAGTATTGGTTCTATAGATAAGATTTAATTTTCAAATGTATGGTTATCAGGATACAGATTTTGGATATTAACTTTTTGGGGTAATTTTCCCTCGCAATTCTTCTCCATTTCCTTATACATACACTTAGTTTTGAAAAAGCATCTCATTTTTCGAAGCACTTTAGTTGTGTATTTTTTTGGAATGAGTATTAGAAATATTGCAATCATTGCACACGTCGACCACGGGAAAACCACTCTGGTAGACCAACTTTTACAGCAGTCTGGCACCCTAAAAGCACTAGAAGGTCAAGAACTGATTATGGATAATAACGACCAAGAAAGGGAAAGAGGCATCACAATTTATGCCAAAAATACGGCCGTTCTGTGGAAAGGACAAAGAATTAACATTGTAGATACACCGGGACATGCGGATTTTGGAAGTGAAGTAGAAAGAGTTTTGAGGATGGTGGATAGTGTGTTGCTGATTGTTGATGCCTATGAAGGACCGATGCCTCAGACGAAATTTGTCCTCAAAAAGTCATTAGAACTCTGACTCAAACCCATTGTCGTCATCAATAAAATTGATAAACCTACTGCGAGACCCGAAGAAGTCATCAATACGCTTTTCGACCTTTTTATCACCTTGGGGGCAAGTGATGAACAGGCAGATTTTCCGATTATTTATGCAAGTGCAAAACAGTGATTTGCTATCACTCATCTTACCGATGACCCCAAAGATATGACTCCGCTTTTTGAAGCCATTATCCAATACGTTCCAGAAGCTCCCCATCAACCAAATCAGCCTTTTAGAATGCAGATTGTTAATTTGGGATATGATAATTTTTTGGGGAGATTGGGGATTGGGAGAGTGTATGAAGGGACAGTAAAAGTTTGAACTCCTGTGACAATTTACGATAATGCAGGACATCCGAGAACTGGAAAAATTAGCAAAATTTTCAATACATTGGGTATCCAAAGGATTGAACAAGCTGAAGCCCAATCTGGCGACATTATCACCATCGCAGGAATTCCCAATATTTTTGTGGGAGAAACGATTACGGTGGGAGAGGGAAAACCTTTGCCGAGTATTTCCATTGATGAACCAACCTTGAGTATGGAATTTCTCGTGAATGACTCGCCTTTTGCTGGGAAAGAAGGAAAATATATGACTACCAGAACACTGGAAGAAAGACTTCGCAAAGAACTGGAAACCAATGTGGGATTGAAAATTGATTTTACTGATGGGAAGTTTATCGTGAAGGGAAGAGGAGAATTGCATTTGGGAGTATTGATAGAAAGTATCAGAAGAGAAGGTTGGGAACTGCAAGTAGGGGCTCCCCAAGTGATTTTCAAAGAAATTGATGGGAAAAAATATGAACCGTTGGAGCATTTGGTGATAAGTGTGGATGAGCAGCTTTCTGGAACGATTATTGAAGTGATAAGTAATCGTAAAGGGATGATGAAAACGATGAATACTGTTCGTGGATTGACTACACTTGAATTTGAAATTCCTACGAGAGGATTGCTGGGATTTAGAGGGGAATTTATCCTGATTACCAAAGGAGAAGGGATTATGTATTCAGCTTTTTCTCACTATGTACCCCTGAAAGGAGAAATCAAAAAGAGAGAAGTCTGAGCAATGATTAGTTCAGCTACGGGACAAGCGATGAATTATGGAATTTTTAAACTTCAGGAAAGAGGTCCAATTTTTGTGGAGCCTGCTCAAATGATTTATGAAGGGATGGTTGTCGGAGAATACTTAAAAGGCAATAACGATATGGCGGTCAATTTAACGATAAACAAACAACAAAATAATGTGAGAAATAGCGGAAATGATGAAGCAATGAAGCTCAATCCTATTAGAAAGCTGAATTTGGAAGATGCGTTGTGATATATTGGACACGATGAATTGGTAGAAATCACGCCCAAAAGTATTAGAATTAGAAAAAAGTATCTCACTGAAGCTGCGAGAAAGGGAGCAGAGAAAAAGGGCGGGTAAAGTTTTAGATGCTTTTGAGTAATAAGAGTACTATTTTTAATTTTTCTCTTAATTATTACCAACCACTAGTATTTGGTTTTTCGAAAATATTTTTTCAATGATTAGAAACATTGGTCAAATCAGGTCACATTAACTCTCAGTCTTCTACATAAAAAATATTATACCAATTTTCTTAATCTTACAACTACAAATGATGAAATTACCGTAACCGACAGTACCAATAGAAGAACAGGATAGTCTACCTGAGACCTTAAAAGGGACTAACTTTCCTTCTTTTCATACATTATCACGGGTTCCAACTGCACATCAAATTCTTTCATTGCAAATGCTTCTTCAAAACCTTTTCCTCCACCATTCACAGCACTATCCAGAGCAGAAATCTGATTATTCCCCAAAATCGTTTGCAATTTCGCGAACCCGTTAATCAATAACGGAGCAGCGAGTAATCCCAACTGCTTGATGACTCGCAACAAAAACTCCAAGTCTTCTATCGCTTCTGGTCTGGTAGCTTCGTCTTTATATTTTTTTCGTGGTTCAGCTTTGGTGATGTATTCATTTGCAAGCTGAACAAGTTTATATCGGTCTTCTACAAAGGATTTTGTATTTGCATATTGCAAATATTTTTCTTCCAAACTATGCAAATTTTCGCTATGTTCCAAAAGATGCAAAAGATGATTATTCTCTTCTGTTCCTTTGAATATTTCCAGAGAAGACAAGCTATTTTCTCTACGGTTGTTATGCAATTTTCCTTTCGTCACGCCGTACTTTTTTCCTAAATTCGCAACACGATTGACGAGGTTTCCTCGACCTCCAATCAGCATTTTTTCTCGTGTTCCTTTAAATCTTTCTCGCGAAAAATCTCCATCTAGTCCGATAGCAACATCATAAAACAGATAAAACACCAGTGCATCTCTATCATATTCACGTGCAACTTCTACCGGGTCAACGACATTTCCCAGAGTTTTACTCATTTTCTGTCCATCTACGGTCAAGTATCCTGTTACAAATTCCTTATCTGGCTGGCGAAATCCTGCTGCTTCCAGCATTGCTGGTCGATAGGTTGCGTGAAATTTCACAATATCTTTTCCCAGTATGTGAAGAATTTCTGTATGTTCATCTCGAAATTTTCCATTTTCGTCATTCCTATAACATACTGTAATATAGTTCAATAGTGCATCAAACCATACATAGGTGACTTGTTCTTCGTCTCGTGGTAGTGGAATGCCAATTCCTGTGTGTTTATTTTCCCTAGAAATAGAAAAATTTTCCAAACCTGACTGAACAAAAGCTTTCACCTCGTTGAAACGGTGGCTTGGCTCCACAAAATTTGGATTGTCCTTCCGCAATTGTTCAAACACAAACGCATATTTTTTCAGATTAAAAAACCAGTTTTTTTCAGTGATAAGTTCCGGTTTAGTCAAATGGTCAGGGCAGAGTCCGTCAGAAGTTAAATCACGAGGGTTTTTAAACGCTTCACATCCCACACAATACAAGCCTTGATATTCCCCGAGATAAATATCTTTGTCTTCGCCCTCTTTTTCGTAAATCTTTTTCAGCACCTTCTGTACAAAGACGTGATGGTCAGCTTGCGTAGTTCTGATAAAATCAGTATATGAAATCTGTAATTCCTGCCACGTCTTTTTGCTCTCCTCAGCGACATAGTCTAGTCGTTCCATTACGTTTTTCCCTTCTGCTTCAGCTTTTTCTACCATTTTTTGACCATTTTCATCCAGTCCAGTAGAAAATTTGACTTCATAGCCCAATAATCTTTTCCATCTGGCATAAAAATCTGCAATAAACGAACTATTCGCGTGCCCAATATGTGGTAAACCATTAGCATAATAAATCGGTGTAGTGACAAAAAACTTTTTATTCATTGAAGCGAAATAGCAAATAAAATACCTATTAAAAAAACCCTTGATGTTCCCTACTATAAAGCTTTATGAAACAAAAACAAGAGATTTTTCTTACAGCTTTTTTTCTATTTTTTTTGTGGGTTTCCATACATAAATTTCTGAGGATGATGAAGTTTATGCTCTTCAGGACTTTCAATACGCTCAATGATAGCATCCAATACCAGTTCTACATTTTCTCCCGTTTTCCCAGACACACAGATAATCTCCTCTTTGGAAAGTCAAATGATATGTTCTATCTCTTGAGCTACTCTGTCAGGATTTGCAGCGGGTAAATCGATTTTATTGAGTACAGGGATAATTTCTAATCCTTGGTCTATTGCCTGATACAGCGTAGAAAGCGTCTGAGCTTGAATGCCTTGCGAAGCATCAATCAAAAGAATTACCCCTTCCACTGCAGCTAAAGAACGTGATACTTCATACTGAAAATCCACGTGTCCGGGCGTATCAATCAGATTAAGTTCATAACCTTTTCGGTGCATTCTCGCAGGAGTAAGTTTAATAGTAATCCCTCTTTCCTGTTCAATATCCATACGGTCGAGGACTTGGTTATGTTCAAGTTTTCTCACGGTTCCAGTGATTTCGAGCATTCTATCAGCGAGAGTTGATTTTCCGTGGTCAATGTGGGCGATGATACAAAAATTGCGAATAGGTGTCATAAAAAAGGGAAAAAAGAATAAAAAGCTGTGGATAGTTTTTGATAAAACTTTACTCTTTCAAACTCGGTAAAAGCGTTTTTCTTTGTTCAGATTTCAAAATCTTGTAGAGGAGAATGAGTTCAATACACGAAATCAACAGGGAACTTCCTCCTGCACTGATAAAAGGTAAGGTCACTCCTGTATTGGGAATAAGTTGAATATTTACGCCGATATTTACAAAGGTTTGCACCACCAAAATGGAAATAATTCCGACACCAATCATTTTACTCTGAGGGTCTTTAATCTGCTGTAAATGTTTCAAAAAGTATCGAAATAATCGGCAATACAATCCAATCAATAGCAAATTTCCGAAAAATCCTATTTCTTCCGAGTATGCCGCGAAAATGAAGTCGCTCTGTGCTTCAGGAATATATCAGAATTTTTGTAGTCCTTTTCCATATCCTTTTCCTGTCAATCCACCTCCTCCAATTGCCATCAGGGCTTGCTCGTTTTGTCGTCAGGTTTTTTCTTTTTCTTCGGCTCTTTTGGCACTATCCATCGTGAAAAAATAGGCAAATCTTTTTTGGATGTAATTATATTTTTGATTGATAGCTCCTGCGGAAAGTCCAGCGAGAGCTCCAGCTACCAGTCCTATGACGAGAACGGTAAGCGTTTTTTTGATACTCAGTCCTGCATATCGTACCATAATTAACGCTGTAGCTCCTATAATCAAAATCGTTCCAAAATCCGGAATAAAAAGAAACACCGCATATGATACAGCACTCATTACGATAAAGCTGATGAGAAATTGAGAAGTCTGCATTATGTCTTTTTTTCTGATAAGCCAGCTCGAAAGGAAAAAAATATATGCAAGTTTAAATACTTCAGAAGGCTGAATACTTGGCAGTCCAGGAATAAAAATCCATCCTCTGGCTCCATTAAGTCCTTTTCCTCCTACTCCATCTCCTAGCGGAGAAAATACCAGACATTGGAGGGTAAACGCTGCAATGAGAGCAATCGTTGCAAAGGTATGAGATTTGAGAATTTTAAGAGGGAATTTCCATACCAAAAATACTGCTATGGCAATATATACGAGTGCAGATACTTGCTGTTTGAAATAATAATAATTAGTAGTTTCCGCTCGTGCTAAAGAAAGCTGAAACGACTCATAAATACTCACGCTATATACTGCTAATAGTCCAAAGATGATGAGAATAATTCCATTGATGAGTAAGGGCATTGAAAACCATACCGGTAAATAAAATCTCTCCAGAGAGTATAAGATTATGTCCTGCACATTCAACAGGTACTGTATGACCTTTCCCGTTAAGGGAATATTAGTTTCCGTTGAGAATGGTAGTAATAGTTTCTTCAGGGATAACTCCCAGTCTCTCAATAAGAGGGGGAGTATAACGACAATTGATAATTGTGGAAGGAAGGTCTTTTCCTTTTCCGCCTTCTACAATATAATCAGGATTTCCGTGCAATTCTGCTAAAATGTCTACTACAGTATTTGGAATGTGAGTACTTCCGTGTTTATTGGCACTAGTTATCAAGAGAGGTCACGTTTGTTCCAATACTTCAAGTAAAAAAGCATTATCTGGAATACGTACCGCTATTTCATCTCTGGTTGCTAACCATTCTGGTTTTTTTGCTTCTGGTCTAAATCCCAGTACAAACGTAATGCCTCCCGGTACCAATGAAGATTTCAAAAGTTTTCTTGCCGGTTCATTGATATCTACTCCCAACTCTTCTAACTGTCCTATATGAGCGACCATAATGGGGAGAAACATACTCATTGGGCGTTCTTTGAGTGTATAAATTTTCTTGACCGCAGTGGCATCCGTTGGTACTACCGCTAAACCGTACACCGTATCTGTAGGGAGTACTACCACTCCTCCTTGTTGTAAGGTACTAACGACCTGTTTAATGTCTTGTTTCATTATTGTACATAAGATGATAAAATTCCTGCAACTCCAATCATTGCCCCGTTATCGGTAGAATAAACTTTTTTCATAGGAAATAAAAATTGCATTGTTGTTTTTGCTTTTGCGTTGTGTTGTTCTACGAGTTGTGTAAAATATTCTATGAGTCTATTGTCTGCTGATACTCCACCGGCTACTGCAACGGTAGTGGCGTTATATGTTTCTGCGAGTTGGAGCAATCTTTTTCCTAGCATTTCAATAGTAGCTTCCAAAAATTCATAAGCGATATCGTGAATATCATCTTCCGTGAGTTCTCTTCAGCTTTTTTTTATTTTTTCCAAAAGAAAAGAAACCTGACTTTTCATTCCTGAAAAACTAAAAGGATAGTTTCCTGCTTCATCTTTAGGCAAGAAAATCCTTTTGAAACGATATGCTGGATTTGGTTTTCCTAGAAGTGCTTGTTGGTCAATTCGCGGTCATCCAGGATAGGGTCCTCCCAACATTTTGGAAACTTTATCAAATGCTTCTCCAGAGGCATCATCCAGAGAATATCCTTTTTTTTCTATATGCAAATCTTCCTGTACGAGATACATATCATTATGTCCTCCAGACGCTGTGAGTATTACCATTGGGAACGTAATATCTCTCAGCTTTCTCCCTAATAAAATAGAAAAAATATGTCCGTAAATATGATTAACAGGAACAAGGGGTTTCTGAAAATATTCTGCAAGCATTGTAGCGACTGCTTTTCCGACGACAAGTGAACCGGGAAGTCCAGGATGAGTAGTAACGGAAATGAAATCTACCTCTTGAATTTTTTCCCGACCAATATTCTGAAGAATAGCGATGATTTTTTCACTATGGAGACGTGAGGCGATTTCAGGAAGTACTCCACCGAATTTTTGATGGTCAGCAATTTGGGAATAAGCCAGCAGTTGGTCAACTACAAAAACATCTCCTTCATAGGTAATGATGGCAAGTGAGGTATCATCACAGCTGGTTTCTATAGCTAATGTTTTCATAAAGTGATTTTTATACATTTCCCTTTGAATTTCAATGACTTATTTTTATGTGGTTAATTTTACTTGCTATTTGATGGGAAAATCATATTTTACAAGAGCTTTTTATTATTTATTTTATTAAACATGAAAAAAATCTGACGAAGTATCTTTGCGGTTATCCTTGTTCTCGTACTTATCTTTGGATGGAGCTTGTCTGGTAAGTACAACACGTTAGTTCAGCTGGATGAACAGGTACAAACTGCGTGGGCACAAGTAGAAAATGTTTACCAAAGAAGACTTGACCTTATCCCAAATCTGGTTGCAACAGTAAAAGGTGAAGCAAATTTTGAACAAGAAACTTTGACTCAAATTACAGAAGCAAGAGCATCTGCAACGAAAATGACGGTTGATGTTAAAGATGTACAAGAGATGACAGATTTTCAAACACAGCAACAGGGAATTTCACAGGCATTGGGCAGATTATTGGTAGCGAGTGAAAATTATCCTGAGCTGAAAGCTAATCAGGCTTTTTCTGACCTTCGCGTTCAATTGGAGGGTACAGAAAATAGAATTACGACCGAAAGAATGAATTATAACACTACTGCTCAAACTTACAATACTACTATTAGAAGTTTTCCAACCAATTTACTTGCTTCACTGTTCGGCTTTATGAGGGCGAATTTATTTGAAGCCAATGAAGGGGCAGAAGTCGCTCCTATAGTAGATTTTACTAACTAAAAAATAGTCCCCACCGGAATCGAACCAGTATCTAACCCTTAGGACGGGCCTATTCTATCCATTGAACTAGGGGACCATTTGCTGAAATGCTACTATAAGGATTTCGGGATACGAATGCAACAGGTAATTATATTAAACAATTACCAAGCAAAATGTACCAAATATCTTAATATTTCAAACAAAATACGGTTAATTTTCAAGTACCATGCACTCTATCCCATTCTCTCTGGATTTTTTGGAAAAGAAATGTATACTCCCGACTATGCTACGTCATCAACCCGTTCTCGCTTCAGAAACTTTTGCTCAGCTTCCTTCCCATTTGGAGAGGTTTTTTGATGGAACCTTTGGACACGGAGGACACACCGAATACCTGTTCACTCACCGAACATCGTCGCCACTTCCTCACGTTATCGCTTGCGATATTGACGAAACTATCTTGCATAAAGGGCTGGAATTTACCCAATCGCGAACAGCAAATATTACCCCGATTTTGGATACATACGCCCATATTCATCAGATTTGAACTAATTTTTGACCTTTTGATGGAATGTTGCTTGACCTTGGCGTGAATATGGAACATTTCAAACAGGGAGAAAGAGGGTTTTCTCTCAGCAGAAACGGACCTCTGGATATGAGATTTAGTGCAAAAAATCCTCTGACTGCCAGAGACATTCTCCACACGTATGCTGTGCAACAACTAGAAAAAATGCTGATTACGTACGGAGATTTTTCTCCCCATTACGCTCACACACTCGCCCAAGGAATAGAGCAAACGAGGAAAACCCAACCGTTGGAAACCACCGAACAATTGACTGCTTTGCTTCGCAATCTTCATTGCCATCAGAAAAAAATTGCGGTAGTGTTTCAAACACTGAGAATTGAAACCAATCAAGAATTACAACAATTGGAAACCTTTTTGCAAACGTTTGGAGACCAGCTAACCAAAGGGGGACGTTGTATGATTATTACCTATCATAGCATTGAAGATAGAATAGTTAAAAATGCCTTTAAACAGCTCGTAACCAGCTCTTCCTGAATGTTTCAGCTTGTGCATAAAAAAGTCATTCAGCCTCATTATACTGAAATTCAGCGTAATCCAGCTGCAAGAAGTGCAAAACTCAGAATTATTGAAAAATGTTAATGTGCTTTCTTTTATCATCTTTCATCAGCTTTCTCCTATGAAAAAATTAGTCCTCCATACAGAATGAACATTCCATCAAGCCTATCAAAGCCGATTGACAAAATATAGGATAAAAAAAGAATTTATCTCACTATTTGAAATTATACTTTTGGCACTCGGTATAGGATTTTGTCTGTTAATGTTTCTCATTTTCGTAAATAAATCTTCTACTGAAGGTTATTTTCTCAGAAAAGCAAATAATGTACTCAGTGAAACCAACTTCAAATATGAAATCATCAAAACTGACATTCTTGAACTCCAAAAAGCCAATCGAGACAAACTTAATCATTCTGATTTGTACGGTCCAAGTATTGGACTTTTGGATGCCAATATTGAGTCCATTGAAATTTCCAGTGGTACAACTATCTAAATTTTATGTTGTTTTAAGGTATCCGTGTACAATGCAAAATATTTATTCTATATATTGTAAAAAATGCCTAAAATTTTGCTAGTAGAAGACAATCAACAAATCGCGAAAAATATCAAGACCTATTTGGAATTGGAAGGACGAGAAGTTCGCACTTCGTATGATGGAGAAAAAGGATTGATGATGGCAAAAATGCAAGAGTATGACCTCATTGTACTTGATTTGATGTTGCCGTGAATTGATGGAAGGGTGTTTTGTCAGGCTATCAGGAAAGAAAAAAATGTCCCTATCATTATCATTACTGCTAAATCCCAATTGGAAGACAAACTGGAACTGTTTAATTTGGGAGCAGATGACTATTTGGTCAAGCCGTTTGATTTAGAAGAATTGTTTGCTCGTGGACAAGCACTTTTGCGTAGAGGAATTAGAGAGACGTTTTTTCATTTTGAGGATATTATCGTCAATCTCCAAAAAAAAGAGGTAAAAAAAGCTGGCAAACTTCTGCATCTTACCTTGAAAGAATTTCAGATTTTAGAACTTTTGATAAAAAATAAGGGAAGGGCATTATCTAGAACGGATATTATCACGGAACTTTGGGGAGATGATGCGATATGGGAATCAGATAATAAATTAGATGTCTATATTTCTACCCTTCGTAAAAAACTCCATAAACAGATTATTACAACAGTAAAAGGATATGGATATTCCCTCGGAGGAGATGGAGAGCAAGAGGAAGAATAAAGGAAAATAGTAAATCTTCTTGATTTTAGTTTGTATTAAGATAAAGTAGTATCTTACTTGTAAATATTTATATGTTTAATTGTCACAATGCCTGAAAAGAAAAAAAGTCTGTTTGCACGAATAGTAAAAAACCGTTGGAAAAGCGTAATTATTGTACTTATTGTCTTTGCCATCCTCCGACGACGAAGCCCTCGAAAATCCTCTTCTCCAGGAATACAAGATTTTTCTGAAAATAGAGATATTATTGTTTGAACAGGGGATTTGGCAACCGTTCTCACCATTCAAGGAAGCACACAATTTTCTGACTCTCAGAAATTAACCTTTATGAACAAAGGAAAAGTGAAATCCGTCAATGTGAAAGTCGGAGACCTAGTGAAAAAGTGACAAATTTTGGCGACCATTACTACTGATGATTTAGATGACCAAGTAGAACAGGCAAGAATTAACCTGGATGATGCCAAACAAGCTTTACAAGATTTACTCAACGGCTACAATTTGGAATTGGAAATGCTTCAACAACAGGCCAATTATAATACTTTGTTTCTAAAACAACAAACCATTGACCAAGACCACGCCTTAGTTAAGGAGGAATTAGAGCAAAAAATCAAAGATGCAAAGAAAAACTATGAAGATACCAAAGCTGATTATGAAGAACTCTTATCTGGTTCCAATAGTGCCACTGCTGACCTCGCTCTTTCCAGTACCATAAGAAAAAGAAACACTACCTTTCAAAAAGCCGTATTTGATATCAAATCAGAACTTTTGAAATTGCAAACGACACTGGATGCTTACGACCAAATAATGCTTTTGACGGATAAATTCCGTTATATGGATTCCTCTACCAAAATTTATATTGGAGCTAAAGACCAAAACCTCAAAAACCAATCTGAAAGTATGTTTTGGACGCTTTCCTCACAAATAGCCGCCTTAGCTTCTGGATATGCTCGCTTGGAACCTATTGCAGTAGCAGATTTGACCAATAATGATATTTTGGGACTGTATCGCCAACTTGAAACCATAGGAACTACGATGATGAACCGATGAGACATCAACTATGATATGTTTAAAGCCAGCATTGAAACGAATAGTTTCCCTCAAAAAACCATTAACGAATACGCAAATACCTATGGTACTACCATACAAAAGGAAGGAATAAGTTATATCACAATGTACAATACTATTGTAAATACTTTAGATGATTTGGAAAGTGATACTTCAGTGGAAGACACGAAATTAAAAATGGAGAAATACAAAACGGCATTAGATAAATTAGAATTGCAAAAAGAGCTTCTTCTCACTACTCAACAGCAAGAAAAAACTAAATTACTTGACGATATCGCTACTACCCAAAGAAACATTACTAAAATCAAAAATGGAGAAAGCTTGAATGAAAGTAAAATAAAACAAGCAAGAAATGGCGTTACTCAAAGGCAAAATTCTCTAAACTCTCTCCTAGATAAATATGGAGATTATAGATTGAAAGCAAATTTTGATGGAGTCATTACTCAAATGGATATCCAAGTCTGAGATAGCATTGATATGTCATCTAATGCAACCCCCAAATATATTTATGTAGAAAATAATAATATCCTCGAAATGATATTATCCGTAGAGCAAGTAGATATTGTGAAATTGAAAATGGGAATGGAAGTGATTGTATATTTGGACGCGTATCCAAACTCCAGTTATCGCGGAGTAATCTCTGAAGTAAATACCGTTCCTACTACAGCCGGAGGTATAACGACCTATTCGGTTAAGATAACCTTTGAAAAAAATCATCCTGAAGAAGTTATCTTGGCAGGAATGGGAGGAAATGCTAAAATTATCACTTCTCAAACCAAAAATGTGCTCATAGTACCCAATCAAGCTATTTCCAGAAAAGATGGGAAAAATGTAGTATTACGTTTAAATGCTAACATTTGGAAAGACCAAGAAGTAGAAATCTGAACTTCTGATGAGAATAATACAGAAATTTTGAGTGGACTCGTTCTAGGCGATACGATTAAGTCAATGTATATAACCGTAGAAGGAATGGAAAACGCAGGAATTACTACCGTAGAAAAGAAAATTGATGTGCAAGAAATGATGAGACAAGACCAACAAAATAGTATGAGAAGTATGGAAAGACAATATGGTGGAAATGGCGGAGGTGGAAATGCAGGAGGGAATGGATGAGGTGGTGTAAGAGTAAAACTAGGTCCTGGTGTAGGTGGATAATGATAAAAAAAATTAGCAATTTCCTCTTGAAATTAGCATCCAATTCTCTATATAAGAGTCATCATTTGTAGGTATAAAAATTTTTTATATCATAACTTGCCGTCAAGTAATGACACAACCAGAGAATAAACCCAGCTTTATCTATAGAGTTGGAGTGGTAAGATTGATAGTGTTTATTATCATTGGGATAGTAGTATTCATAGGAACCTACTTAACTAAACCGGCTTCTGTTGAAGCTCCTCTGATAACGCAACCCTCTGAGCCATCATCTCAATGTGAACACTTGCTAATGAGTGGGGTAGATACGGAGAATATCGACCAGTGCCTTTCATCAGTAAAACCCTGTTCTCCAGAGCAATTAGCATATGAACAGTGTATCCATTGACTACCAACCCCTTCTTAATCGTTTCTTTCGTCCAAATTCATCGTAAAATTATGAAATACTTCAGATTTACCTTTATTCGTTTATAGTACTATGCAACACAGAAAAAACAAGTTATTGGAAATTAGCACGGGAGCCAAAAGTAAACCCGTATTCATCAGACAGCTTTTGACCAATTTAGTGAGAAATGGAAAAATCACTACCACTCCCAAAAGAGCACAAGTGCTCAAAGCTTACACCGACAGCTTTTTTGCGGGACTCGTAAAAAACATTTCCACCTACAAAGAAGAAAAAGATGCTCGCAGAGAAAACATCAGAGTCATCAAAGCGGAACTTTTTTCTGAACCAGAAGGGAAAAAAGTATTGGAAACGTTATTACCAAAATATCTAGAAAGCTGACTGAAATCAGGATTTGTAGCTTCCTACAAATTGGGATATAGAGTGGGAGACGGTGCAGAAAAAGTGCTTTTGAAATTAGTATAACCTCCTAAAAATACTGTGAGTATATGCAAAAGGAAAAAATAAATCAAGACTTTTTGTAAGCAACCAATTTTTTTAGGCTTTTATTTTCAATACGTCGTTTTAGTTCATTTTTTAGGTGTAGTGTCACTCTCTTTTAGTGAAGTGCTAGGAGATTTGATATATATATCAGATATATTTTTCCTCATATAAAATCTCCGATATCCGATAAAATTGCTTGTCAAAAAAATTGCTTCATTCAATGCTCCCATTGGAGAAGGAATAAGAATATTGTAGAGGATAATACTTGCAGTTCCACACATCATCAATTGTCTCATCAGTTTATTATTTGCTTGAAAATTTCCAATCATAAAGATAGTCACTCCAACATAAAATAACAAATCTATGGGTACCTTGTAGGTGAAAAATAAGGAAACGGTATTCAATCCAATAAAAAACAGAAGTCGTCTTTTGTCAGTGCTAAAATAGGATACAATAAATCTGACAATAGAAAAACCAACCATTATTCCAGCAGGTATTTGTTCCAGCAGGAGATAATGTGTAGAAATAAAGCAACTAGATATTGCGAGACAAACAATAGTTTTTTTGCGTTCTTTAAATTGGAAACTCAAAAAATCAAAAAGCATTGCTCCGAAAATAAGCACTTGAGAAATGATAAACGTTGTGGTAAATTCTGGCATTTATATGATACTGAAATAAAATAAAGAAATGAAAAATTACTTCAATTTTTCAAGGAAATCCTTTTTGATATGCTGATTTTTCTGCTCTTCTTTGATGAAAAAATAGCTTTTTCTGACTAATTCTCTAATGTCTTCATAATACATCAAATTGATGACTTCTTGGATGGTTGCTCGCTTATGAATTCAAATATATCATTCCCCCTCAACCAGATGAATGTGGTCTGGGTTTCCAGTATATTTCATCAGAAAATACGTCACATCTTTATCCAAATGTCCTTTCTGAGTTTCGCTGCTTCTGAGGGAAGTGGTTCACAAAAGCTGTTTAACGATAATGTCTTGTTTTTTGATACCGGTTTCTTCTCGCATTTCTCTGATAGCAGCATCTTTTTCTGTTTCTCAGATTTGGATTTTCCCTTTGGGAGCCACTCGTTCTATTCTTCCAGAAAGGGCGTGGCGTTTGATAAGGAGGTATCTCGGTTCGCCATCGGTATCGAGATAATAAATAATTCCTCCAGCACTTTGAACAATGTCTAACATATTATTATTTTAAAAGAGTAAAAAGCTGAATAATAATTTCGAGTAAAAAGATTTGCAATTTTGGAATAAATATGTAATATAATGACGTGCATCCATTTGGGGGTTGTGAAATCCTTACAAATGGATCTTTTTTTTATGGAATTTTTCCGTTCCAATCTTCTGGAAATCATAATGATTTTTTTGGAATAGTAGGATATTGTATTTATCTAAGCTAAATTTATCCAGTCAATAACAGGTTCCCAGAAAGGCATTTTTTCTTTCATTTTATTCAAATCATCTTTTACATTTTCGGCTGCCAAAATACGTTCCTTTTTTCCTTCATCAGATATTTCATTATCCGCAATCCAGAAAGATTCGTACTTTTCATAAAGTTCTGGAGGAAGCGAACTTCCAACACTAGCTTTAACACCAGCAACTTCTGCACTAAATTGCTGTTTCAATGTTTCGTATTTCCCTTTCAATGTAGCAATATCCTGTGCTATGCGTTCTAATTCTGGCACAATAGTTTTTCGTTTTTCATTCTCTTGTAAATCTGTAATTTGTTTGTCTAATGTGGTAAGTTTTTTTTCAAAGTCTTCAGAAAGTTTCTTAGTATGTAATTCTTCCTGCAAATTACGTAATGCTTCTTGAATATTCAATAAAGAAGGTGTTTGCATTCAGCTTTCTTTTTCTTCTCTTCTTTCTATAGTCATTTTTTATTCCATTATGCTAAATAAAATCGTTATTCCATTTTCTGCAAAATCTGTGACAGAATTGCAACATTTTTTTTGTAATTTACTCTGGTGGGACCAACAATCGCGAGAATACAGTCATAACCATCAATGTTGACTTTGGCATACACGGTAGAAATAATCGTCTGATGGTCATCCAAAAACGTATAATACATCTGATTTCTTTTGAGGATTTTTTCATCAATATATTTTACAATCCTTTTTTCTTCAATGAACCTGATGATATTTCTGGTTTCTTCATAGTCTTCTTTCAAATCATCACGCAACAAATTATTGATACCCAAATAATAATATTCATCATTTCTCAGAAATCCGATAATCACCCCATCAACGAGCGACCCGAGCATTTCTACGAGCTCTTTGATATTTTCTCTTGCACTGATGACTTCTGCTGCGGTCTCTTCCTCGATTTGCTGTAAATAATTTTCAATATACAGTTTCAGTCCGTCAATGGTAGGAATTCTTCCACTAGAATTATAAGGCTGATAGACCATCCCTTGCTTTTCTAGCATATTGAGGTACTTTCTGAGCGTGGAAGGAGCGTATTCCACATCATCCAATGTATTCAAAAACTTGGAACCTACAGGTTCTCCTTTATTGATGTACGTATCAATAACGAGGTCAAGTAATGCTAGGAGTTTTTCGTCGTGAGACATCAGATTTAGAGAAGTAAAAGAATATTGTGAATACATTCTTCCAGTGTGGTGTTATTTTCTACTACTACATAGGGAATGCCCATTTTTTCCAGTCACGGGAACATTTCCTTTTCATAGCGGAGAGACAACTGTTCAAACTCTTGTGCAACAAAGACATCATTTGCTTTATGTTGTCGGACTTCCCCTTGCTGGGCGAGTTGCAAATTTCTCTGTTGCATACGCAAACGTGCAGTTTCTGTATCAGTTTTGACGTATACGACGATACCTTGCTGTTGGAGATTTTCAATAGCTTGTTGATATACTGCCAATCTTACTTCTCGAGGCATCGCTGACTGAAAAACTAATCCTGTCGTCACACTATCCCTATCTTGGATATAAGTCATTCCATCAGCTTTGGTTCTGATATGAAAACGGTTAGAAAAAGCTGCACACAAAAGTCCTGTGACTTCTCGATTTTTCACGAGTTCCTTATCAGCCAAAGTTGCTCTAATGACTTGTCCCAACGTATCCATTTCATCAGGGAAATGGTAATAGTGAGCAGGCGTTCCTTGTGCACGTAAGTGGTCTGCTAACCCTTTGGCTACGCTAGTTTTTCCACTTCAATGGATACCTTCAATGACGATATGTTTTTTCATCGGAAGAAGGAAAGAAGGTGTAAATAGCCAGCTGCGAGATTCGAACTCGCGACCCCCGGTTTACGATACCGATGCTCTACCGACTGAGCTAAGCTGGCGTTATTTTTAATATAACGTAACGTATTGTAACGAAATCATCTCTATTTTCAAGGAAGAAAATAAGAAAACTACATAGCTCTTTATTCCCTTCACTCTCAGAATTGAGAAATCAGATTTTTAAAAGCTGGTTATAGAGATATCTATTCTTTCATTGTTGAGTTGTTCGTGGGGTTTACTACTTTATTTCTGAGATAATTTTTGAGATAGATGAGGATTTCTTGTTCGGTATTTCTGGTTGGAATATCATTGAGTACTCGGTCAAAGGCTTGCTTCAAAAGTTCTCCAATTATTGCTCCAGGAGCAAGTTTCAGATGTTTCATTATCATTGTCCCATTTATCGCCAAATCGGATTTTTTAAACTGTCCTTCTTCTTCATTCAGCTTTTTTAAAAGCGTTTTAAGCTGATAAGAATCAGTCAAATCTGCTGAACCTTGCAAAGGATTAAACTGTCCCATCCTGTCGGCAATATTGATGTCAAATAGGTTATTTACCATTTCAAATCCTTTTTCACTCAACAGCTTTCTGACTTTTTTTTCTCGGTGAGCAGGATTGGATTGCAGAATTTCTCCGGGCGTATGATGTTCCAAAATATATCGTGCTATCGTTTCAATCTCTTTTCCAGAAAATCCCAACGCTTTAAAATCCTGTTTCATAAGTTCGGGAGAACTATTTCTATGATTGAGTGGTCCAGAAATGATGGCTCTGATTTCTTCTTTACTGGTAGCTTTTTCATAAGCGGCATATTGAGCGACTTTTCCTACGTCGTGATACAGCATTGCGAAACGCACCAAATAATCACTATTTATCTCTTGCAAAGCCTTTAATGCCAACAAGGTATGTGTATATGTATCAAAAGCGTGGTATCTAATGGGTTGTTCATTGTATTTCGTCGCAAAGAGGGCAGGGAAGAGGTGAGCGAGCATTCCACTGACATTGAGCAATACGATACTTCCAAAAGGGTCTCCTTTAACAAAGATTTTGGTGAGTTCTTCTTTGACTCTTTCTTTGGCGACATAGGGGAGCAAGTGAGCGTTAGTTTGGATACTTTCCCGTGTGGTTGGACTAAAATCAAAGAGCGAGCTTCCTCCAAAATGCTTTGTCAATTGGGTATTGAGAGTGTTTACCATTCTTATCGCTCTCATCAGCCTTAATGCGTCTTCTCCAAATCTTTTATCTGCTTCTCCTACGGTGGTACATTTTTTGTGCACAAGAGCATTCAAGCCTCCTGTGGGGTCAATGAGGACGCGAAATTTAGTAATAGTGGGAAAGGTAGGTCAGCTTTTTTTTCTTTTAGAATGTTTTTTGGGAGGAAGTGGTCGAAAATAGGCTTCTTTTTGCGTTTCTATCAGATACCTAAAATAAGCTTCATCAAATTGAGCGTTTCCAAAAATCTGACTGATACTTTGGGGAGCTCTGAGCATAAGCAAGTTGAGATTTGCTAGATAACAATATCCTTCTCTTTCCAAAAGTTTGAGGAGTTGTTCTTCAGTGAGTTCTTTGCCTTCTCTGACAAAGTCTAAAGTTGTTTTGTTTGTGGCAGGCAGAGAAAAGTAATACATTGCGTTCATCGTGAAATCTCTTCTTTGTACGTCAAGCAACAGGTCATTGCTTCGCTGGATTTCTCCTGGATGACGGAAGTCTCCATAGTTTCCTTCAGTTCTCAGTGGGGTCAGTTGGTAATTGCGTTGAGGATTTTCAGCAGGGATAAAGGTAATCGTTCCAAATTTTTCGGTAATGAAATGAGACAGTCATTGGGTATTGAAATCTGCGTATAAAGTTTCAGGAGTCCCCTCCATCGTGAAATCAATATCTAAAGGGTCTCTGGTAAATCCTAACAACAAATCGCGGATACAGCCACCTACGAGAAAAAGATGAGGATTGTTACTTCTTTTTTGTAGGAAGTGTTGGTGTTTATCCAGATATGAGAGTGTCTCCAAGTATAGGGTCATAATGAGCTGATAAATGACTAAAGGTGAAGCAAATTATAATAAAGTGCTATGCAGTTTCAAGTCTGTTGTATAACATATTGCTTGCAATATGCTTGTAAAAAAATATAGTACAAGTTGTTTTAGTATACTTCCCATCATTCGATTGATTTCTACGTAGTTTTTTATCTTGACTGCTTTTTTCAATGAAACATTTCTCTGCAAATTCTCTACACACTGCTCGTGCTCCCAAATCCTCCGCTAAAAAAATGATAAAAATCAGTATGATTATCATTGCTATTCTTATTATTGCGGTTTTTTCTGTTGCTTTGATGTCAGCTTTTAAAACGGTTCGAAACTCTTTCAAACACGCTACGGTAAATTTTGTCAGTAAACAAGTTTGAACGGAAATGAAAAGAGATGCATATGGCAACGTCAATGCTCTGTTGCTAGGATATGGTGGTGCAACGCACGACGGAGGATATTTGACGGATTCTATTATCGTTGTATCTCGAAATCCTGAACTAGGAAATATTTCAATGTTTTCTATTCCTCGTGATTTGTATGTGAAAAGCCCTGTTACTAATGGATATGGAAGAATAAACGCCATCTTTACGCAATTTATGGGAAGAAATGGAAAAGATGTGTACGCTTCAGCTTCGGGAACGGTAGCAAAAATTGCAGCAATGCTCAATATGGAAATTCCTTATTATGCTACAGTTGATTTTACGGCATTTCAGGGGATTATAGATGCGATTGGAGGTATAGATATTGTAGTGCCTGAGACACTTCACGATACGACCTATCCCAATGAAGCCAATAGAGGATATATTACGTTTCATATTGACGCAGGACTTCAACATTTAGATGGAGCTACTGCTCTGAAATATGCTCGTTCTCGTCATTCTACTTCAGACTTTTCTCGTTCTCTTCGTCAACAACTGATTGTGATGGGAATAAAAGAGAAGTTTCTGGGTTCTGGAGTTTCCGTGGCTGCTGCCCAACAGCTCTATGAACAGTATAATTCTTATATCAATACTAATGTTTCTCTGGCTGAAATGCTCCGAACCGTACAATATCTCCATGCGTTGAAAGATTTTACTTCGTTTGGGTTTACGACCAATTGTAGTTTCCAAAATTATCTGAAAATGCCTGCTGCGTGTTTTCTGTATTATCCTGACAGAGCAGCGTTTGGAGGGGCTTCTGTAATGCTTCCTATGGGAGCAAACGTGAATGCCATTGAGCATTACGACCAAATGCAAACCTTCACCCGTTTTATTCTCAGTCATCCTGCTTTTGTACAGCAAAAAGCAAGTATAGAAATTCTGAATGGTATCGACAAATCGCTTGCTCGTTCCAAGGGAATGGCTTCGACTCCGTTCGCTGGTCAGCTCGCCGTGAAACTCAAAAGATACGGATTTACAGTTGTGAATACAGAAAACACTCCTACGCCATTATCGTGAAGTTATATTATGGTCAATGATGTGCAGAGTGGAACAGATTATACTCCTACCCTTGAAGCTCTTCAGACTTTTCTTCCTTTTAGTGATATTCGTTATGCTACCAGAACGCTTACTACAGGAGAAGTAATGCATAATGAACAGATGATGTTTGATGGGACAACTATTTCTGTATATTTGGGGGCAGATTATCTTTTGGGGTCAGCAATGTTTTCTGGGTTGGTACAAAAAAAGTTTTCTTATGAGTTGTAATTGTAACCTTGATTAGACTTCAATAATGACTTCATTTTTTTTAGCGGTATGTTTTTTGATTTTTTCAGTGGTAAGAATATTGGTAGGAAACAAAATCAAAATAATCACTCCAGCCACAGAAAAAATATCTCCAATAAAAATTCCATCTGGTCAGCTATTTCTCATAATGGTTTGACTCACAACGATGAGTGCAAGACTTACCACCAACAGTGCTGGTCTGGAAAATTTGATATGCACGGGATACATTCCATAAAAGACAATGAGGTAGAGACAAAGAGCAATCAGAATGCTGTAAGTGATGATATTAAGATTGGCATATTCGGGAGTAGTGATAGCTTGTCATTGGGAGATAAGCAGAATGAGGTAGAGAAGAAATACAGCAAAAATTGCTATTACGATACCTCTTTTGATGAAGTCTTTCATTGTTTATAGGGGAAAAAAGTAAAAGATGTCTTACGAAAATAGAGCATATGGTTTTTGGGGAGATTTTCAAGAGGTTTATTTTTTTATAATAGTTCAGATAAACGTACTACATCTCCCGTTAAGGTAAAATCAGCAAAAGAAGAAGTTTGGAGCGTTTCTTTGAGCTGAAAAGTAAGTGAAAAGGGTTGAGTGTGCAACAGAGGGAAAGCGTTCAAGCGTGCTATTCCTTGTACGTTGATTTCCAGACGGTCTTCACTGGGAAGAAAGGTAAGTTCACTTTCTAATGTTTGTTGAGGTTGTCCTGTGCGTGAAAGTGTTGCATTGAGTACATAACGTTGAGCTGTACGAGGTTTAAGACTAATAACTAGCGAAATATCTTCATCGGAACCCTGAACAATATTCACGGGACGAATGTTGAAAATCATCAGCTTTATTTCTTCTGGAGTAAAGCTTAAGGTAGTAGCAAAGGTATGTGTAGTAGAGCGGTAGTGAATGGAAGTCGTGTAAGCTACCTGTTGGTGTTTACGTGCAGTATAGGTTATGGCGTTGCCAGTAGCAGAGGTATCCAATTGTAAGTGTTCTGTTTCCAGTGGTATTCCTGCCAATTGAGCCAATGTTGCATACAACGTTTGGGCATTTGCTATATAGCTGTTGTCCAAGGTGGTAATTCTTCCGCTAATTTTATGAAGAGGAAGTGAAGTAGAAACTTCAGTTTGGAGTTTTTGAGCAGAAAAAAGTGTGATGATGTGTTGCAAAATTGTGGAAATATCTGGTGTTTTAACGACAGAAATCCCAAAACGTTCGCTTTCTTCCAAAGAAATCCATTTATGAGCGAGTTGCTGAGCCAAAAGGTTGATGAAATTTACTTCTGCATTTCCTTCTCCCATAAAGAGATGAAAATCCTGAATTTTGAAATAAAAGGCAGGGTCAGTATAGAGCGTATCTATAGTTCCAGAAGCAGAAAACGGAATTGGATTATTAGTATCTTGCAATTGTCCATTAAACTGTAAGGTAGCACGTTCTTTCTCGCCTTGCGTATTGGAAGCATACGTTAAATTGCCCTGCAACTTTTGGGAGGAAGAGAAATGGACTGAAAGGTCAGTTTGGGTTTGAAGGGCTTCATTTTCGAGAGGAGCAGGTGTAAAAAGAAATGGAGTTAAGATGGTGGTCTGGAGGGAATTTTCATAAATAGTTTCCATTTCAGCGAGGGAAAGGGTCGGCTGTTGTGAAGCACAAGCCATCAGGAAACAGCAAGAAAAAGCAGACAATAAAAGGCAGATTTTTTTAGTTATCATTTGCATTCTAAAAGAGAAAAAATAAAGAACGACCATAAAGGTAAGGAAATACAAAACGAAATCCAGAGCATTTGCATTTTTTTCTCGTTAAAGTTGCAATTGTCGTATATTAGCACCACGTTTCTATGGCATCTTTTTAGTTATAAAAGACATTGAGTGGTGCTTTTATTTTGTATGATGTTATAATGTCATCACCACCGTAATATTTTCAGTTGCAATTTGTTTTGAAATAGGTACATTGAGATTGCTAATATATGATAAACCGCAATGGAGAGTATCCACGCGATTTTAATGAAGAATTTCCAGCATAACTTGGATAAACGACATCATAGTTTGTGGATACCAAGTTGTCTGCTTTTTCATTAAAGTTGCGATTGTCGTATATTAGCACCACGTCTATGGTGTCTTTTTTGATTAAAAAGACATTGAGTGGTGCTTTTATATTTTACAATTCTTTATGATGAAAAAACTTACACAAAGGTGATTACCCTTTCGTAATCAATGGAAAATGGGTGTCTTGGTAGTCTGATTTTTAGCAATATTTTTCTTCGGAGGAGGGAAAGTAAATGCAACGTTTACAGAAGTCTTTAGTGATGATTTCAATCGCAATGAGCTTGGGGATAACTGGGCAGTAGTAAAAAGTGGTTATGCAATAGATGGTGATTATAGCAATGATAATATAAGTCTTAGGCAATATCGAATTACAAATAATAAATTGGTTGCTACTGGAGAAGGTTATGGAGGGTTTTCTTATCCTATCATATATGTTGGGCAAAATCTTCGTAATGGAAAAATCGTCTTTGACGTACATACCAATGAATATAGTACTAATCAACTTTATTCTGCTGTAGCTCGCCTCAATAGCAATGGAGATTATTATGGTGCTTACTTTTCACCACTTACTAACAATATTAATATTGTGAAAGTTACTGCTGATTGAACCCAAACAATCTTCTCTAATCAGACAGAACTTTGTTGAGTTTTTTATTCTATTACTACAGGTACAGATTATCACTTTGAATTTATCGTTTCCTCAATCTCCGATACTACAAGTGAATTAATAGCAAATCTTTATGCAAGTGGTAATGATACTACTCCTCTTAAGTCTATTAAGTGTAATGATAGCACAGCAAATTTACAAACTGCTGGAAAATGGGGTGAACAAGATTATATGAGACAACCTATTGATAATGTTGTAATTTTTGCAGAAAATAGCTTAAAGTTGATTCCAAATCTTACAACATTGGGACTTAATCAGACAGGAATATTACAGATTTTTGATGCTAATTTTACTGAACAAACGGTATTTCTAAGTGATAATGTAAGAGGAACTTTTGTACCAAATTCTGTAGAACTTACTTCAACAAATGGATATGTTGCAGAAGTGGAATATCGTCCAGCTGGTCTAGGTGAAGTAACTATTACTGCTAGTAGTATATCTACCGTTAATACTATTCTTACCGTATATCCATACAATCCAACCATTGGTTTTATTGGTGACTCTGTGACAGTAGGATTTGGTGGACCAAATGTTGGAGCAGAAGACCATGTAGTTCAACAGTTCATAACTCAAATGGGAGGAGCTCCATACAAAGCACTCAATAAATGAAGTGGTGGTTCTAAAGCCTCTCAATGGGCAGGTAGAGAAATACCTTGTGATGGTGAACAGGCTCCAGATTGTATGACTAAAGCTTTAGAAGATTTTTGAAATAACGGCGTAGAGATTGTAATGATTATGCTTGGGGTAAATGATACAGAAATTGATTTGGCTACTTATAAAGCTGACATAAGTAGTATTATTAATAAACTGAAAGCGGTAGGAATTAAAAAGATTATTCTCAACCAACCTACATATGCTACTTATAAGGGAAATATCTTCTCTCGTTATATTGATGTACTTAAAGAACTTGTTGATGGAGAAACAGTCTTTTTATGAGATAATGAAGGATACAATATGATAAAAAATGATTATTTAATAAATGGTACAGGAAATATGCTTTATGATTCTGTACATTTACTTTCAACAGGACAAATTGCTTTAGCTACTCTTTGGGTAAATGCTTATAATCGTATATTAGTTGAACCATTAACTTTGATACACAATTGGACAGGAGAAAATTCTGATACTTATGTCTTAGGGTCTGCAACAGGATTGGGATATAGTGTTGATAAGGATTTTGTTTGGTTTGACGTGACAGGAAATAATTTCGCTAATGTATTAGTGGATGATGTAATAGTAAATACAGATGATTATACCGTAAAAAATGATAGTACAATAATTACTTTGCTACCAACATATTTAAATACTTTACAAACTTGAGACTATATTTTAATAATTAGATTTACTGATGGAATATCAGTAAAAAACACTTTCACCATTACTTCTCCTTCTTGCAATAATGGAGCAACGAATTATCCAACTTGTAATGACAATCAAACTCCAAGTAATCCTACTTCTCCTTCTTCCAGCTGATGAGGTGGTGGCGGATGAAGCTCTCTCTCCAAAGATACTTGCCCAAATGGCGACTTCTCATCATCCTACTACGACAAAACCTGCTGAACCACTGCCGACCTGAAAGCAGAAGTAGCGAAAAAAGTAAACATTTTGAGACCGCTGATTGTTCGTATTTACTTGACAGCTACACAAGAGCAGAAAACGCTTGTCTATGACCTTATTTCATCTTGTTCAGTGAAGAACAAAAGAGAAGTTATCAAGCTTGCTTGTCAGGAACTTATCAGTAATCGGGACTTCTAATTCCATTCTAATGAAAAATCCAGTTGAAAGTATATAGAAAAATACTAGTCAGATTTTTTGCATTTTTTATTGATTTTGAGTATACTTGATAGAGTACATTTTTGTTCTCTTTTGAGAGATGCTTTTTATTTGTATTATTACGTAGATAAAATATGACTACTGGAATATTGGAATTTTTATGAGGATTAGGAGCTTTCCTGTTTGGGATTTATTATTTGGAACAGTCGGTGGCGGTTTTTTCCAGAGGAGGATTTAAAAAACTTTTGAAAAAGTTCACTTCCAATAATTTTTCTTCTCTGTTGACGGGAATTATTTCTACCGTTATTGTACAAAGTAGTAATCTTATTTCCGTATTGGTACTGGCGTTTGTAGGGACAGGAATTCTTTCGTTGTCTGGAGGATTGGCAGTAATGTTGGGTTCCAATATTGGGACTACTATTCCTGAAGCCTTATTAGGTTCAATTGGTCTGAATTATGATATCAAAATCTTTACGTTTCCGATAATTTTTCTCGGAGCGGTAGGAATTACGTTTTTTTCACGTTATGATAAATTGGTAATGATTAGTAAAGCACTTATTGGGCTGGCTCTGATTTTTCTTTCTTTTGCTTATATGAAAAGTGGATTGCTCTTTATCACCGAATGGGTGGATTTAAGCCATTTTATGAATATGAGTCCGTGGGTATTTCTTTCGATAGGGTTACTACTTACGGTGTTGGTACAGTCTGGAGGAGCGGTATTTGTCGTGGCGTTGACGTCGGTAAGTTCTGGATTGATTACTCCTGAGGCAGCGTTGCCTATTATTTTGGGGTCGTATTTGGGAGCGACGATTACGATTGTGATGGGGTCATTGGGCAATCAACCAGCCATTAAAAAGCAGGTAGCAGCCGGGCACGTGGGATTTAATCTTTTGGTAGTGCTCCTAGGAATGCTCTTTCTACATATGATTACGGTATTTTTTATGCAAGTGCTTTTTCCTACGTTTGGAGTGATTACAGGGCTTTCAGCTTTTTATGTGGGATTTAGAACGTTGGTTGCGTTGATGGTGTTTCCGTTTGTAGGAGTATTTTCTCGTTTGGTTCAGCGTTATATTACTGATAAAAAAGATAACTTTACGCTTGCAATCCAAAGAATTCCCCCTTCACCTTTGGATACTGAGGTGGCTATTTTGGCTATTAAGCAGGATGTTCTCGTGTATTTCAAACAAGTGATTAGTTATAATTTGAATGTTTGGGATTTTTATTTGACGGACATTACCCAAGAACAAAGTGATATAGAGTATTTGACACAAAGAGGAGCAAATTTTGAAAAAACCTATCTCAAACAAGAATATGGAGCTAGTAAATATTTACAGGAGAAATTACTGACGTTTTTGGCTTGAGTCCATCAACAACCTTTAAAAAATGCTGAAGAAGAAGCAGCATTGACTGCCCTTTATCAGGCGATTATTGATATTGGAGATTCTTCAAAGTATTTGAAAGATGTGTGGGACCGTGTGGAAGATTGGCAATGGAGCACGAGTGTGGATTTGCAAAAAGATTATGAAGTGCAGAGAAAAATGGTACTGGATTTTTACAAGTCTGTATTGCAAGTATTAGCGAATTTGGACAATAAGCAGTCGTTTGTCCTTTTACATGAAGTTGTAGAAAAAATCAGAAAGAATGACCAGAAATATTTGACCATATTTAAACGTAAAGAGGGAGATGATGTGGATTTGGCAAATCTTATTCAAGTGAGTCGTTACTTTTCTGCTTCATGTTTAGCGTTGGTAAGGGCGATTGAAGGGATACCGTTGCATAGTGAAGATAAGAAGTATTTGAAAGACCATCTTCGTGAGTTGTTTTAGCGGATATATTTCGTTATGAAGGTGCAGGTATACCAGCCTCAAGGTACAAATTTTTGGAGCAAGTATACATGAACATTAAAAATGATGTGGTCTTCAAATGATAAGTACAAATAAAGTTCCCATTTTTCTCTGAAAAACCATAGATTACCTGAGATAAAAAAATCATAAAAATCTCTTGCAATCAACCAGCAAATCCTTATCTTATACCCTGCAACACCAAAGGGTATTGCAAACAGAGATAACAATCAGACTTTTTGATACGGTGGTGCTGATGTGGAGTATGGAAACACCTGTTCCCATTCCGAATACAGAAGTTAAGCATACTCCAGTCGATGATACTGGTCGGCTTCCGGCTGGGAAAGTAGATTAGTGCTACCATATCAGAAAGTCGAATCATCTCTGAAGAAGTGGTCTTTACCAGTACGAATAAGAATTAGAGCAAAGATGTATACTTTTTTTGAAGAGTTTGACCCTGGCTCAGGATGAACGCTAGCGGAACGCCTAACACATGCAAGTCGAACGAATTCTGCGTTGTAGCAATACATAGTAGAATTAGTGGCAAACGAGCGAGTAACGCGTACCTAACTTGCCCTCGAGATGAGAATAACTATGGAGACATAGCTAATCCTCAATATGCTCACGATGGTGAAATTCCGATGTGAGGAAAGATTTATCGCTCGGGGAGAGGGGTGCGTCCTATCAGATAGTTGGTTGAGGTAATGGCTCACCAAGTCTATGACGGGTAGCCGGTCTGAGATGATGTCCGGCCGCGATGGGACTGAGATACGGCCCATACTCCTACGGGAGGCAGCAGTGGGGAATCTTGCACAATGGACGAAAGTCTGATGCAGCGATCCCGCGTGAAGGATGAAGCATTACGGTGTGTAAACTTCTTTTTTGGTGGAAGACGAATGACGGTACACCAAGAATAAGAGACGGCTAACTACGTGCCAGCAGCCGCGGTAATACGTAGGTCTCAAGCGTTATCCGGATTTACTGGGCGTAAAGTATCCGTAGTCTGATTTGTAAGTCTGTTTTCAAATCCCACGACTCAATCGTGGAAAGGGAATGGATACTGCATATCTAGAACTCATGAGGGGTTAGTGGAATTTCCGGTGGAGCGGTGAAATGCGTTGATATCGGAAAGAACGCCGAAAGCGAAAGCAGCTAACTATCATATGTTGACGATGAGGGATGAAAGTTTGGGTAGCAAACGGGATTAGATACCCCGGTAGTCCAAACCGTAAATTATGCTTGCTAGGTGTTTATTCGAGCAATCGAATGAGTGCCGTAATCTAACGAGTTAAGCAAGTCGCCTGGGTAGTATATTCGCAAGAATGAAACTCAAAGGGATAGGCGGGGGAACACACAAGCAGTGGATTATCTAGATTAATTGGATAACAAGCCAAGAATCTTACCTAGAATTGACATGTATTGTGTCGTATATGAAAGTATACTAACGCGTAGCAATATGCGTGCTTTACACAGATGGTGCATGGTCGTCGTCAGCTCGTGCCGCAAGGTGTCTAGTTAAGTCTGGAAACGAGCGCAACCCTCATTGTTAGTTAGAATGTCTAACAAGACTGCCTCGGTAACGAGGAGGAAGGAGAGGATGACGTCAGATCCTCATGCCTCTTACATCTAGGGCTTCATAGATAATACAATGGGTAGCAACAACGAGAAGCAATATCGCGAGATGGAGCAAATCTTCAAACCTACCCTTAGTTCGGATTGTAGTCTGGAACTCGACTACATGAAGTTGGAATTGCTAGTAATGGCGAGTCAGCCATATCGCCGTGAATATGTCCCTGTTCCTTGCACTCACCGCCCGTCAAACCATGGGAGCTGAGGTTCTTTGAAGACTTACTATGTGGGTTAAGGAGAAAATCAGTGACTGGGGTTAAGTCGTAACAAGGCATCCCTACCGGAAGGTGGGGATAGACTACCATCCTACAACTTATACCCTGCTTTAATGCAGGAATGACAAAACAACAAACCTTCTCCCGAAGGTATCGGGAGCGTATGCATCTTTGCTTCTTGTTCTTATTCGTATCGGTGAAATAAATAAAAAAGTCTGACTGAAAAGTTGGATTTTTTTGTTTTCTGAAAATTTGCAAAAATCTTGCCAAAAATTTAATTATATCCAAAATGTATTCACCCCTCTTTCTATAAAAATACAGATTTACTTGATTTTTTTAGAAGAAATCTTATGCTTTCCCCTAGATAAGGAAACATAGGTAAAATTTTTCTTTATTGATAACAACTAAGCGGTCTTTTTTACCCTTTATTTAGGATTGTATCCTAGAATCTTTTTATTTCTCATTCTTCTGATGAATAACAAAAAAGAAACAGAAAGAGCAGAACTTCATAGATCTATTTGGCAAATTGCCAACCAACTCAGAGGTAGCGTGGATGGTTGGGATTTCAAACAATATGTTTTAGGAATGTTATTCTATCGCTTCATCAGTGAGAATCTGACGAAATATATCAACGATACTGAACCAAATGATGATTTTGACTATGCTAATATATCTGATGAACAAGCGGAATATGGTCGTGGTGATACCGTAAAAGAAAAAGGATTTTATATCCTTCCGAGCGAGCTTTTTGTGAATGTTGTCAAAAAAGCAAGAAATGACCCAAATCTCAATGAAACCATTTCAAAGGTTTTCAAAAATATAGAGAATTCTGCACATGGAACAGAAAGTGAAAACGATATCAAAGGGCTCTTTGATGACTTTAATGTCAATTCAAATAAACTCGGGAATACCGTAGAACAAAGAAATAAAAAACTTACCGATCTTCTTGAGTCTATTGCCGATCTCAAACTCGGGAATTACAGTGATAATACTATTGATGCCTTTGGTGATGCATATGAATATCTCATGACTATGTATGCTTCTAATGCCGGAAAATCTGGAGGAGAGTTTTTTACTCCTCAGGAAGTTAGTGAACTTCTCGCAGAGATAACTACTGTTGGTAAAAAGGAAGTAAATAAAGTCTATGATCCTTGCTGTGGATCAGGATCGCTTCTTCTCAAGTTTGCCAAAGTGCTGGGAAGGGATAATGTTCGCCAAGGATTTTATGGGCAGGAGATTAATATCACAACCTTCAATCTCTGTCGTATCAATATGTTTCTCCATGATATTAATTATGAGAAATTTGACATTGCTCATGGAGATACGCTTACAACTCCAAAACATTGGGATGATGAGCCTTTTGATGCAATTGTTTCCAATCCTCCTTATTCTATCAATTGGGAAGGAGATGCAAATCCGATCCTTATCAATGATCCGCGTTTTTCTCCTGCTGGAGTGCTTGCTCCAAAAAGTAAAGCTGATCTTGCATTTACGATGCATATGCTCTCTTGGCTCTCTACTAGTGGAACAGCAGCAATTGTAGAATTTCCTGGAGTACTCTATAGAGGAGGAGCGGAACAAAAAATCAGAAAGTATCTGATTGATAACAATTATATTGATACGGTTATTCAGCTTCCTCCGGATCTCTTTTTTGGTACAACAATTGCTACTTGCGTCATTATTCTCAAAAAGAGTAAAAAAGATAATAAAACCCTCTTCATAGACGCATCAGCTGAATTTGTGAGAGGAAGTGCAAAAAATACCCTCAGTGAGGAGAATCGTAAAAAAATTCTGAATGCTTATATTGCTCGTGAAGATGTGGAGCATTTTGCGAAATTGGTAGATAATAGTGCTATTGCTGAGAATGACTACAATATTGCAGTAAGCAGTTATGTAGAGCAGAAAGATACGAGAAAAGTGGTCAATATTGATGAGTTGAATAAGAAGATAGCTGAGATTATAGCGAGGCAACAAGTACTCAGAGCATCCATTGATCAGATTGTAGGTGAAATTGAAGGGAACTAATTTTATCATTCTATGTGTGAATGTATTATGCAAACTAATCAATCCACTCTTGACCAACTCATCTCTCAATACTGCCCTAATGGGGTAGAATTTATAGAGTTATCAGAAATTGCTACAATCTCTTGAGCATGAGTTGATAAAAAATTTATTGATTGAGAAAAAAAAGTCATTTTATTAAATTATATGGATGTATATCGTCATCACTATTTGAACTTGGATATACCTAAAATGCAGGTTACTGCCAATAGTAATAAAATCCAACAATGTAATGTTCTAAAAGGGGATATATTCATTACACCAAGTTCTGAAGTTAAAAATGAAATATGATTTTCTGGAGTCGCAATGGAAGATATGCCATGAATTGTATATAGTTATCATATTATGAGAATAAGGCTTAATAAATATAATTTAATCCAATCAATGTTTATAAATTATTTATTTAGATCTAATTCATTACAAAATCAAATTAACAAGCAAGCAAAAGGATTAACAAGATTTTGATTAACAAAAACTCAATGGGAAAAAATTTCCATCCCTATCCCACCACTCCCAGTTCAAGAAAAAATAGTAAAAATCCTTGACACTTTCACGGAGCTGGAGGCGGAGCTGGAGGCGGAGCTGGAGGCTAGAAAAAGTCAATATGAATACTATCGTGATAGTCTGTTGAGCTTTGAGGATGAAGAAGTGGTGAATATTTTTTCTCTAAAGGAAATTATTGACTTTAAAAACGGAGCAGGACACGAAAAAGATATAGATGAAAATGGTAAGTATATCGTTGTTAATTCAAAATTTATTTCAACTGAAGGGGCGGTTAAAAAGTTTTCCAACAAACAACATTGTCCAGTTTTGAAAGATGATATTTTGATGGTTATGAGTGATCTACCAAATGGGAAGGCATTGGCAAAATGTTTTTATGTTGAAACAAATGATAAATACACTTTAAATCAAAGAATATGTTCCTTATCAATTAAAAATAAAAAGCAAGTAAAGTCAAAATTTCTATTTTATGTATTGAATAGAAATAGTCAGCTATTAAGATATGATAATAAAGTTGACCAAACAAACTTAAGAAAGGATGATATCCTAAACATTAAAATCCCCATCCCCTACAAAAACTGACAACCAGATTTAAAAAAACAACAAGAAATTATAGATATTCTCGACAAATTTGATGCACTCGTGAATGACCTCTCTATCGGTCTTCCTGCTGAACTCCAAGCTCGTAGACAGCAGTATGAATACTATAGAGAAAAACTTCTTACTTTTAAGGAATTAAAAAAATAATGGAAAAAGAACTAGAATTAATCTTATATGATTTTATAGAAAATCATAAAAACATACCAATTAAAGATGTATATTTAAAAATATATGATGATTTATGATTAACATCTTTTCAAACCATTTTTGCTTTTTTTCATCAAGAATTAAATGAATTATTTTGATTTATGAATAAAAAAAGTAGAAGTAATAACCATTTCAATGCCAGTGAAAGTAGATATTTAATACATATAATTGATGAATTAAGAAGTTTATTAAAAGCAACAAATAATACTGAATATAAAATTATTCTTGAGGAAGATTATATTAATAAAATAAAAGAAATTAAAACCTTTTTAGAAACTTCATGAGGGAGTCCCATTCCTGATGATTATAAAGAATTAGATATTATTAAATATAAACCTCTTTTTCATTTTGCGAATTTTAAAGTAAAATGAACAAAAATAGAAGAAAAACAAATTCAAACAGAAGCTAATTTTGATGATAATACTATTTCTATTATTTTGAAAAAAGAAGTTTTTTCACATATTAAGGCACTATTAAAGTGATGACATTATTTTAATGCTGTCGAAGAGTCTTATAAAATAGTTAGAGAGAAATTAAAATCAATAACGTGAACGGAAAAAGCACACGAAGGATTTAAAGCAGAGAATTATGAGGTAATTTTCTGACATAACCCGGTAGATGATGCAGAAAAAGATTTCTTTGAGTGAGTCAAGTTCTTACATATGGCTATACAAAACTTAAGAAATGAGAAAGCTCACACACCAGCAAAAGACATAGATAAAAATTTAGCGATTCATTATATTGTTTTAGCAAGCCTGGCTTATGATTTAATTGATAGGTAATTACATAATTTATAATAAACTTTATAATATAATTAATTATTATGACAAATAAAGACCTTAATCTCATAGCACAAAATCCTCAAAGCACTGTAGTGGCCCAATTTATTCCATCAACAAAAAGAGCAGAACACTACCAAAGTGAAGATGCACTAGAAAAAGAGTTTATTCAGCAGCTCCAATCTCAAGCATACGAATATCTTCACATTCATAGTGAGTCTGACTTGATTACCAATCTCAGAAAACAGCTAGAAAAGCTGAATAAGTATACCTTTAGTGATGATGAGTGGAAACATTTTTTTGAAAAAGAAATAGCAAATCCCAATCAAAGTATTGAAGAAAAAACTACAACTATTCAAGAAGATTATATCAAAATCCTCAAATGCGATAATGGGACAGAAAAAAATATCTATTTATTAGACAAGACTAATATTCACAATAATGCTCTCCAGGTCATCAACCAATATGCTACTGAAGACGGACAGAGAGCAAATCGTTATGATGTGACAATTCTGGTGAATGGGTTTCCGCTAGTCCATATTGAACTCAAGAGGAGAGGAGTAGCGGTACAAGAAGCCTTTAATCAGATCAATCGTTATCAGAGAGAAAGCTTTTGGGCAGCAAGCTGACTTTTTGAGTATGTTCAGCTTTTTGTTGTTTCTAATGGAACGCATACCAAGTACTATAGTAATACTACACGTTTTCAGCATATCAAAGAGTCAAATGAAGGACAGGCAAAGAAAAGAAAAAAATCAAGTAATAGCTTTGAATTTACCAGTTGGTGGGCAGATGATACCAATAGACCTATTATGGATTTGATGGATTTTGCCAAGACCTTTTTTGCAAAGCACACACTTCTCAATATTTTGACGAGATATTGTGTATTCACTGCAGATAAATCTTTACTCGTCATGAGGCCATATCAGATCGTGGCCACCGAAAAAATTATCAACAGAATAGAAACCAGTACCAATTATAAAAAATATGGGACAATAGAAGCAGGAGGATATGTCTGGCATACTACAGGATCAGGAAAGACACTTACAAGTTTCAAGACTGCACAACTTGCAACCAAATTACCTTATATTAGGAAAGTCTTATTTGTGGTTGATAGAAAAGATCTCGACTATCAAACAATGAAAGAGTATGATAAATTCGAGAAATGAGCAGCAAATAGTAATACAAGTACTGCAAAACTCCAAAAACAGCTCGAAGATCCCAAAGCAACTATCATTATTACAACTATTCAAAAGCTTGATAAATTTATCAAGAAAAATAAAGGGCATACCATTTTTGAAGGACAGATTGTATTGATCTTTGATGAATGTCATCGTTCACAGTTTGGAGATATGCACAAATCTATCACGAAGGCATTCAAAAAGTATCATCTCTTCGGATTTACAGGTACTCCTATTTTTGCGGTGAATGCTTCATCAGCTGGACATCCAGATATAAGAACTACCGAACAAGCATTTGGAGAAAAACTCCATACTTATACGATTGTAGATGCAATCGCAGATCAAAATGTGCTACCTTTCAAGGTGGATTATATTTCTACCATCAAAGAAGCAGAAGATATTGAAGATACTCAAGTAAAAAATATTGATAGAGAAAAAGCACTTGCTGAACCCCAGAGAATTAGCAATATTGTACAATATATTCGTGAACATTTCAATCAAAAAACCAAAAGAAATAGTTTTTATTCTATTAAAGAGAGAAGACTTGCTGGTTTTAATTCTATATTTGCAGTCTCTTCGATCAATATGGCAAAACTCTATTATACAGAATTTCAAAGGCAATTAATAGGACTTCCTTCTGATCAGCAACTCAAAGTTGCTACGATATTTAGCTATGTAGCAAATGAAGAAGAGCCAGATGGAACCATAGATGAAAATCCTGAAGATACAAATCAACTGGATGAGCATTCTAGAGATTTCCTAGAAAAAGCTATTCAAGACTACAATAAGATGTTTGATACTTCTTTTGATACCTCTTCCGAAAAATTTCAAAATTATTACAAAGACGTGAGTCAAAGAGTAAAAGATAGGGAAATAGATATTTTGATTGTAGTGAATATGTTTTTGACAGGATTTGATGCGACTACACTAAATACGCTCTGGGTAGATAAAAACCTCCAATCTCATGGATTAATCCAAGCATTCTCCAGAACGAATCGTATTCTTAATACTATCAAAACTTTTGGAAATATTATCTGTTTTCGTAATCTGGAAAAGAGAACTAACGCTGCGATATCACTTTTTGGAGACAAAGAAGCAAGTGGTATCGTTTTGCTCAAAACCTTTGGTGAATACTATAATGGCTACCAAGATGGAGATAAAGAAATCAGAGGATATAAAAGTCTGGTAGAAGAACTAATAGAGAACTATCCCCTTGTAGAAAGAATCGAATCAGAAAAAGCTAAAAAAGATTTTATCAAACTGTATGGAGGAATCCTCAGAGTTCACAATATCTTAGCGACGTTTGATGAATTTGAGGGGCAAGAGATTCTATCACAGAGAGAGATTCAAGATTATCATAGTATGTATATTGACTTATATAATGAGTTTAGAAAATGAAAAGATGAGGAAAAAGAAAATATTAATGATGATCTTGTATTTGAAATGGAACTCATCAAACAAATAGAGATAAATATTGATTATATCCTTGATCTTATCAAAAAATACCATCTTGATCATACAAAAAACAAAGAAATACTCATTGATATTAATAAAGCTATTGAGTCAAGTGTTGAACTTCGTAATAAAAAAGATCTGATCGAACAATTTATTAATTCTCTTGATATCTCATCCTCAGTAGATACTGATTGGATTGAATTTGTAGAAAAGAAGAGAAAAGAAGAATTAGATACTATTATCAAAGAAGAAAATCTCAATCCTGATGAAACATATAAATTTGTAGAAAATGCTTTTAGAGATGGTTCAGTTCCAACTACCGGTACAGGAATAACAAAGATTTTACCTCCAGTTTCTCGTTTTAGTCCCGATAGACAAAGGACTCAAAAAAGAGAAACAGTACTTGAAAAGCTAATAAGATTCTTTGCAAGATTTTTTGATATTTCTAGTAGATAATACTTTAAATATAAGTAGTTGATTGCCTTACTTTAGTAATTCAAGCAAAGCTACTCGATTCAGGAACGATTTCCTTCTTCCGCTTGCAGGGAACCGCTATTACGATTCGTTCGCGTCGGTTAACTTTCAGGGCAGTTTCGGCGACTACTGGTCATCCAGTCCGGATTCTTCCTACGCTCGTCGCCTGTACTTGGATTCGCGGCGTGAGCGTGTTCAACGACTACCATCGTGTAGGTGCCTTCTCGCTGCGTTGCTTCTAGAACTCTTAGCTTGACCCTTTGGCTGTGGAACCGATAAAAGCTGATTTCGATCAGCTTTTTTCTTTTACTTTTTTCTTACAATTATCTTTGTAGCATCCAATGAACCCAAATCAATAGTAGCCAGTCTTTGTATCGAAGGATAATACTGTTGCAACATATGATACTTGGTCAATTGCTCCTGTAAACTTTCTTCATCATTCAAATTGATATAAACGGTCTGCTCTGTTTGCGTAAAAATGGCAAACCTTTTGGAACCAGCTAAATAAACAAAACGGTTCATAGTTGGAATTTCCTTTTGGATTACGTTAATCAAATCCATCATCTCTTGTACGCTCACATCAAAGAAAAATCCACTTAAAGAGGTAGTTCCTGTCAAATATCTAGGAGTATCCACCATAAAACTTTCAATCCCCAACTGCATTCCACTTTGAATTTCAAAGAAAAGATATTCACCTCGTACTCCAAACATTTTTTCTCCCAATTTCACCTTAAAGAGAGGCTCACTAAATTTGAGGTCAATGCCTAAGGTGTTCCCTGTTTCCAACTGAAAATCCATAGCTTGTACAAAAGGAAACTCTTTCTGAATTTTTGCCAAAATAGGTCACTTTTGGAAGGTCGTAAGCATATAATAGTTTTTCCCTTTAATCTGAGCAGTAATGCTATTAAATAGGTCAATATCTTCATAGGTAGCTATCGTCTGCTCTGACCATTTCACATTTTTCATCGTAAAAGTTGCTTTAAAAAATACTCCTTTAATCAGAAAGAAAAATCAGCAAATCACCAAAATACTGCTAATCAGGGTTCGAGAAAGGATAGTCTTTACCTTTTGATTCAAAGATAATGAAAAAGTAGGCAACGAAATTCCTGCTTGATTGATAACTCTTTTTAGAGAGTACTTCTTTCTTTTTCTGGCAAATGGTCTTGTGTTGACTAATCCTCTCCTAGACATATAAAATATAATACAAAACAAAAGTTAAGCTGACTCCAAACAAGATACCTCCAAGCACTTCGGATGGAGTATGTCCTAGTCTTTCTTTCAGCTTTGTTTTTCTTCTTCGTCCTGTTACCTCGTGATTGTTTTCTCCTTGTGTTGCCAAATTGTGCTGTAAATCTTTTCTCAAGTCGTTGAGGTATTCAGCGTGTTTCCCAGTTTGAAATCTCAGGTTCATCGCGTCATATGCAAACAGTAGAGAAAAAGTAATAGCAATCGCAAAGGTACTACTATAAATACCATCGTGTAATAAGGTAATCATAGTTGCACTACTTGCTATCCCACTATGAAACGAAGGAAATCCTCCAGAAGAAAATACTTCTTCCAGGCTCAAATGTTTTTGGACGACAGAGTCGATAATTACTTTGGTCATCTGGATAATTGCTCCTACAATTGCAACAATAAAAATAGGTGGCATTTGTTGCACAATGTCCTGAAAAAAGAGCGAAAAGTGATGAAGGATATATTCCCACATTATCATTACAAGAAAAATAAAGCTAATTTCTTAATAGGGAATTGAAAGAAAAATGCAAAGGAAAAATGAGTGAAAAAGTTTCGTTTTTTTCTCTCTATGCAATTATTCCACATCCTAAACATACTTCTCCCTGATAAACCACAAAAATCTGACCGGGAGCTACCGCTCGCTGCGGTTCATCAAAACTCACTTGCATTGTGTTCTCTTCTACTGGTTCTAGCCTGCAAGAAACGGGAGGATTTTGACGATAACGAATTTTTCCTGTAATTCCCTTGAGAGAATGCGAAAAGGAGGGATTTGGTGCTATCCAATGCCAATCTTTGGCAATCAGGCGTTGAGATTGGAGCTGTTCACTGTCTTTGTCCGTCACGTAAAGAAGATTATTCGCAATATCGATACGATACACATAGGCTTTAAAATTCAGTCCTAATCCATGTTTTTGTCCAATCGTATAAAAATACGCTCCAGAATGTGTTCCTACGTTGACCCCGTTTGTTGTGGGGGTTGAATGCGTTAATCACGCGTCCCTTCATGCTGGGTTCACATAGATAATGGCTCCTTCCTTTCTGGGAAATCTCTGCAACAAAAATTCTCTGATAGGAATATTCCCGATAAAACAAAGTCCTTGACTGTCTTTTCTCTCGGCGTTAGGAAGTCAGATTTTTTTTGCCATTGCTCTTACTTCAGATTTGGTGAACGTTCATAGAGGAAACAGACTTTTAGAAAGCTGAAACTGATTGAGTCCTGCGAGAAAATAGGATTGGTCTTTGTGATGGTCAGTTCAACGCAACAGCTGGAAATGCTCTGAAGATGAAACAATCTGGGCATAATGTCCCGTAGCGATTTTATCAAATCAGAGTGCTAATGCCTGATGAAGAAAAACATCAAATTTAATTAAACTATTGCACAAGACGTCAGGATTTGGCGTAATCCCTTGTTCATAGCCAGCGAAAATATAGTCGATAATCCTTTCTTGATACACTTGCTGTAAATCAAAAGGAAGCAACTCTATGCCAAGGTGACGAGCAACTTTAATGGCTTCTTCTGCGTCTTTGTAGGTGGTGCAATTCCCTGTCTCGGAAACATAATTTTTCATAAAACCGCCCTTCACTTCATAGCCTTGCTCCAAAAGGAGAGCAGCAGCCACCGCACTATCTACTCCTCCAGAAAGTCAGACCAGTATTTTTTCTTTTTTCATAGTGGGGAGTATATGATTTTGCTTGGAAAAAACAACTACTCTTCTTTTTTTGCTAGGTAAGATGATGAGTATTACTTTTGCTGGCTTTCTTCCAGTCTTCTCTGTACCATAATGCAGGTATTGTAGCCGTATTGGATATTGTTATCTTCGCAGAATTTTATGGCTTCGTCACTACCACTACCGGTTTGCATTCGGACTTTGCTAATGCCTTTCTCTTTCACCAGAGGTAAAATGCTGAGCACCACTTCTGGTTGGACTACGAAAATCACCACATCAATGGGTTCTCCAATTTCTGTCAGATTTTTATATACGGTTAGTCCTTCAATGGTATCTTCATTATGGGGATTAACGGGGATAATGTGGTAACCATTGGTGATGAAGTCTTTGAGGATGATATGTCCGTATTTATCCGGATTGTGGGATGCTCCGATGAGAGCATACGTGTAGGATTTGGAGATGAACATAAGAGCAGAAATGAAGGAATAAAAAGTGAAAATTTCCTAAAAAAAGGATAAAAATCTGCTACCTGATTGCAACGGGATTTTCTTCATTTGCCATTATCTTGCATTCATCCTCCAAATCCCTATGCTTTCATCAGCTTTATTTTTCTCTTATTTTTCTTCTCGTGTATTCTTTAGACCAAGCTGACCATATCACTTATGCGATTTTTCTCAAAGGGTTGACTCCGGAAACGGTTCGCCGTATTTCTGCTGATTTACAAGAGCCTGACCGAATGCTTCAGCATAGGCTTCAATGTCTGGAAATTTTCCACAAAAGCAAAAGTCCATCATTTTGACCGGATATTTCTGCATTAGATTTTTCTAGTCTCGTCTATTATGCCAAACCCCAAAAAGATTATCTCGGCTCTTCTCAGTCGCGAGATACCGTTCCTGCCAATATCAAAAACGTTTTCGATAAACTGCAAATTCCTGAAGCAGAAAAAAAATATCTCGCAGGCGTCGGTGGACAATATGACTCTTCCGTGGTGTATCACAAATTAAAAGAAAAACGAAAAAAAAGCTGAATTATTTTCGCTGATATGACAGAAGCTGTGCGTGAATATCCTGACCTTGTACGTGAGCATTTTATGAAATTAGTGCCTCCGACGGACCATAAATTTGCTGCATTGCACGGAGCAGTGCGAAGTGGAGGTACCTTCGTTTATCTTCCCAAAGGAACTAAACTTACTGACCCTTTACAGGCATATTTCCGTATGAATACCTATGAAGGAGGACAGTTTGAACATACGTTAATCATTCTTGAAGAAGATACGCAGGGCGACTATATCGAAGGATGTTCTGCTCCCAAATACGACAAAAAATCGCTTCACGCGTGATGTGTAGAAATTTTCGTGGGACCCAATGCCAAAATGAGGTATTCTTCCGTGGAAAATCGGTCATTAAACACCTTCAACCTAAATACCAAACGTGCGGTAGTCGGGGAAAACAGCTTTATGGAGCGAATTTGAGGGAATTTGGGTTCTGGAGCGACAATGCTCTATCCGTGTTCGCTGTTGGTAGGAGATTACGCCAAAGCTGACAATATTTCCGTAGTGGTTGCATCCAAAGGGCAACATCAAGATGTAGGAGCCAAAGTTATTCATATCGGGAACCATACCTCTTCCCATATCGTTTCCAAATCCATTTCCAAAGATGGCGGAGTTTCCACTTACAGAGGATTGGTAGACATCAAATCTACTGCTACCAATGCGGTAAGTTCTGTACAATGCGACGCATTATTACTTGATGGTTTGTCTCGTTCTGATACGCTTCCAACGATACAGGTGGCGACGGATGATGCGACGATTTCTCACGAGGCCACAGCGGGGAAAATCGATATTCGTCAGCTTTTTTATCTGATGAGTAGGGGATTAAGTGAGGAAAAGGCGATGGCAATGCTGGTAAATGGGTTCATTTCTTCCATTGTGAAAAGGTTGCCGTTGGAGTATGCAGGCGAGCTTAATCATATTATTGAAATGGAAATGGAGGGGAGTATTGGGTAGAAAAAGCTGAAGAATGAGATGATTTTAGAGCTAATCTTTTTTTCTTTGTTTTTTCACTTGTTCACATCCATAGGTAAGTAAGCTTTGAAAATGATGTACTTTTCTTCGATACCATAATAAATCTCTTCTTATTACTTGATGAAAGGGATATCCTATATCAAGTTTTCCCAAAAATTCCAAACATTCATCATTGAGAATGACGGTAAGAGCTTCTTTTAGATATTGAAATTCTTCTTCTGAGAGTTCTTTCATCAAGGTAGATTTATAATAATGTATCACTTGAAAATGCTGTAATTCGTGTAAAAAATTGCCGAGATAGGTAGATACGGGTTGAAAGAGTGGTATCCATACTTGCCCTTCGTCCTTATTATAAGGACCACGCGGAAAAGTAGTCAAAAAGATGGTAAAATCGTTTTTGTATAAGGGTTGTTCAGTCATTTTTTCTAGAGCTTTACACGCAATTTGAAATGTTTCTTCAAAAAGCTGATGAGCAGAAGAAAGTGTTATCTGGATATATTTCTCTTTATCACGATACAATTCTTCCAAAAAAGAAATCATAAAACTTTCAGCTTCTGCATAGGAGACTCCTTGTAATTTGTTGATAATATGCTGATATGCTGGCAGCACTTCTTCTTTTCGATTTTTCCCATAACTTGTTTTGTTTGCTCCATCTACTCGATTTTGCATGTCTTTATGTATATCTAATAAAAAGGTAAAGGTGAACATGAGGTGAAAGAAGAAAATAAATCTCGTATGCTATATAAAAAGATACACTTACTTTCCTCATTTGCAAGTAAAAAATAGTGTTTTTACATTGAAGAATGCCCCCATTTTCCTATATATAAAAAAAATGTATTCCTTGTTTTTCATATCCCGCTTTTATTCTTCTAAAATGCTAATGAAAAAATCAACAACAAGACTTCTCCTTGGAATAGCTTTAGCAAGTATTCTTTTGCTTGTTATCGTTGGTTGCTATCGATACCGACAACAGAAAGAGAAAACCGATAAAGAACTATCCATTGCAACTCCAACGGTAGATACATCAGCATATCCTATTGCTCAAACTATCTATCTCCGAAAAGATGAACAAGCTGATATGCTTTCTGGGACGGTTCATCTTCCCCGTGAAGGAGAATTACTTTTATATTTTCCTGTGGGAAAACGAAGTGTGGTATACCTTTCTGGACCAGATTATACAGAAAGTCACGCTATTCTTTCCAATTTACGTTCGCAATGTGTTCAACGTCCGTGTCGAGAGTGAGGAGAGGGAGTACTATATGCTGGTTCGCGAAGAGGTCCAACTATTTTTCATTTACCTACTGATACTACCTTAAATGGATTAACGCTTATGGTTAATGCATTAGCAAATGAAGGTGGCGAAGTCTTTCGAGAATTGAGCAATAAAGAAACCTATCGCCAAAATGAAGGAGGGAGGGTAGTTGAATATCTCAGTGGAACTGAAAATATTGGGTATGAAGGTGCTTACAAAGGAATTGACCCCTTTGGAGAGATAGTGCCTTTATCAGCTACTACCACGTCGCGGTAGAAACTCGACCACCTTTTGTACAACCGTTCAATTTTCCTAAACTTTCTGCTTTTTTCCAATATGCAACTTTGACGTCAGTATAGCTTCCTACGTCTCGTCCTTCTCCTAGTCCTTTGATAACCATATAGGTTTCACAAGAAATCTGTTTACTTGGGTCTGTATTTTTTCCAATCATTCTCTTTTCATACGCTGTTTTAAAGTAAGGATAATTCGTATGGGTTTTACTTACAAAACTAAAGGTGATGTCTGTTTTGCTAGAAAGAGGAATAGCATTACGTTCAATTACGTGTTTCAGTGCGTCTATCATGAGGACTGGTTTTGCTTCTGCTGGTTTCGTTGTAGCTTCTGTAGTGGTAGAAGGGGAGGGAAGGTTGGTTCAGCTTTTTGGTTCTGTTGCTGTTCAGGTTTGTGTGGTGGTTCCGGATAGGGGAGTGCTGGTTCCAGTGGTTATGTTTATTGCTCCACTGGTTCCTGTTGGTTCATTATCGCTCTTTTCAGTAGTTCCTTGAAATCCAGAAAGCACCGTTCCTGTCTCTTCAAAAATATATCCATTTAGATTTCCAGACAAAGAAGGCACGTTATCAGGCGTATTTGACGTTTCATCAATAGTTCACGACGTAGAAGAAAAAGGAAACTGTCGGAGCGGTGGGAGATAATGTTCCACCAATTCTCCTTTTCCATACAGATAGAGTCCTGTATAACTTCCTGCTGCCAGCAAAAGTAAATAATATATTCGTGCAGTAAAAAGTTTTCTTATCTGATGAAATCCTCTCACTTCAAAGATGTTCCCAATCAAAAGAAAGAGTATAAATCCTATCACTACTGCTATGACAGGGCTTCGATAGGTCAGAAATTCACGACTAATAAAATGTACCGATAACGCAAACAGGAGCGTAAGCATGAAAATCCCTATTTGTGCCCAAAAACTCCCTCTTCTTTTTCTTCTTTTTGGTGGGGGAGTGAAGGTCTGTACAATTTTATTTGTTCCATTCAATAAAGGCTGAGTAGGTTTTGGTTGGTCGAGTTCTTTTTTATCAGCTTTTTTTTCTTCTTTTTCTACGGGTAGTTCTTTTTTATCAGCTTTTTTTGCTGATGGGTCTATGGGAGCGGTAAAAAAATGATAACATATGCTGATGAGAATAATTGCCAATGCATTGATAGCACCGAGTTTATAATACAGAGTATCCCCTGTCAAAACCCCTACAATAAAAGCTTGTACTACAAAAAAGTACCGTACAAAGAGTAAGAAAAGATTTCTAGTCATTTGGAAAAACCTAAAAAAATAAAATGGAAATAATAACAAAGCATACTATAGACAAAACAAGATGTTTTTCAAGTCTAAGATGAAAAAATGAAGTGCATTATGTTTCTTCCAAAGGTAATATCAGGGTATCTTTGTGTTGAGTATAGAGTTCTTTAATCAAATCTGAGGCTTCATATTTTGGAAATAAGGTTTGTCCAAATTTTAAGCTTGTGTGAGTTTGTTCACCAATGCTGAGCGTAGTTTTTAGTCGTTCCTCAATTTGTTCGGCTTTATACCCATTTTTCAGACAGATTTCTCTAATTTCATCTGCTGTCATAATATGATATTGTCCTGAAGGTTGTCTGCGTGAAGGGTCATAAATTTTTACATTATCTTTGATAGCAAGAGCCATTTCCCAGATACTTTTATCTTTTGGTTCAGGATAATAGTAGGTATTACTCACGATACACGGCGTATCTGTTTTTCTCGCTAAATGTAAAAGAAGCTGATTGACTTTGGGTAGCTCGCTAAAAAGTTCTTCATCCTGAGCGATTATCTCCAGATAACACTTCTCAGGGAAAATTTCCTGTAGCATTTCGTGCATTTCCAAAATCCTTTCTTCAGGTTCACCAGAAATAATCATTTTTCCTATCCAACTCTCCAATCCACCATAAAAAACCACTATTCATTCGTGGTGAGCTTTTAACATAGCAATATCAATTTTGGGTTTGTCCGCTATTCCTTCTTGGTTTGCCAACGAAGTCAGCTTCATCAGAGTATAATATCCTTCATCATTAACGGCCAAAAGGCAGATATTCCCAATATTTTTTGTGAGATACGTTCCTTTCAAATCCAGCACAAATCCCAATTCTACTCCCAAAATAGCTGTGATGCCTTCTTCTTTGGCAGCCAAATAAAAAGCAGGAACTCCATACATTCCGTTATAATCTGTAATAGCAATAGCGGGAAGTCCCATTGCTTTGGCTTTTTTCACAATATGTTTTGGCTGACTAATTGCTTCCAAAAATGAAAATGTGCTGTGTCAGTGTAAAGGAATATACATCAGTGCTTTCAAAAAGAATAAAAAGTTTCTTTTCTCTCTTTTACCATAGCTATTTCCTTTAGATTTTCAAACTAATTATAGGAGGGGCTAATAATCCTCTGTAAAACAACCATTATTTCTTTACCTACCTATTGTATATGAAATATATGGCAAAATATTCGAGTATTAAATTACGGTTTGTGTATATTATATCTAATTTTTTAACTATCATTTTCCATAATGACAGCTTATTCAGAGGCTTTTTAACAAAAAAGGAAACTTTTCTCTTGAAATCTTTTTCCCTTTCTTTACACTCTGCACTGTTGATATTTATCCATTATTTCTTCTAGCAATGAAAAATTTCTCCTAATTTCCACCGTGAAAAGCCGTTTCACTTTTGAGATTTTTTATCTTGTTAGAACTACTACTAATGACCCAACCAACTACTTCCCATACTTCTGCTCCTCTTCGCGTTTTTCTCGTGGATATTGTGGACAAAACCACCAAACCCGAAATCCTCGCTGATAGAATGAGAGAACTCGACAATCTTGTTTCCACCTATGGTGGCGTTGTCATTTTGGAAAAATACCAGAAAAAAGATTTCCCTGACCCCAAAACTTATGTCGGTAAAGGGAAACTTGATGAAATTATCAATGAAATGCTCCATATGCAAGCTAACCTTCTCATCATTGGGAATGCTCTGAAACCTTCTCAGATTTATCAAATCAATGAAAAATTGCGTCTCGTAAGTGAAGAACACGGATTAGCTGAAAAAATGCAAGCTCGAGATAGAATTGATTTGATTTTGAAAATCTTTGAAAAGCACGCCACGAGCGGAGAAAGCAGATTGCAAATTGAGCTAGCGGCAATAAACCATATGGGACCAAGAATTTATGGAATGGGAATGGAGCTGAGCAAACAAGGAGGTTCAGCTTCCTGAGGATGAGGAGGAGCCACGAGAGGAAGTGGGGAAACCAATACTGAAGTAATGCGTCGTCATCTCAAAGAAAAAATCAGAAAAATAGAAAAAAAGCTGACGGAATATGCCAAAATGAGAACTCTTCATCGTGAAGCCCGCAAAAAAAGAGGAATGCCGACAGTAGGCATTGTGGGATATACGAATGCTGGGAAATCCTCGCTTTTAAATGGTTTGACGAAAAAAGGCGTACTTGCGGAAAATAAACTGTTTGCGACGCTCTGAACCAATGTAGGGAATTTGTATGTGATTACGGACCCCGTTCTGGGTACCGGCAAGGAAATTTTGCTCAATGATACGATTGGATTTATTCGTGATTTGCCTCCTCAACTGATAAAATCTTTTGCTTCAACGTTGGAAGATAGCATTGAAAGTGATTTGCTGTTGCACGTGATTGATGCTTCAGATGAGTATGTGATGGAGAGAATACGTGTAGTGCACGAGATTTTGCACGCAATTTGAGCCCATCAGAAAAAAATTCTGGTGTTCAATAAGATTGACCTCGTCGATAACGCGAGACTTGAGGAATTACAAGCAGCTTTTTCTGATGATGAGAACGTGTTTGTTTCAGTAAAAGAAGGAAAAGGTTTGGAGGAGTTGAAGCAATTGCTTATTAAATTGGTGTAGTTTTTTATTGTTTGTTATTTGACGTATATTATAATGATTTTTTGGTAAAATGAGAAAGTGTGCATATAATCGCCAGAAAAATCTCTTGACTTTCCTAATATATATATTTATAATTTTCCAAAAATAAATTATTATGTAAATAAATTAAGAATTTAAACAAAAATTTTTTAAAAAAAGGAGGTTTTATGCAAATAAAAGAAAGTATTTCTAGAACATTCGGAGAATATTTATTGATTCCCGGATTGACAACAAAGAGTTGTATTCCTGCTAATGTGTCTTTAACGACACCATTAACAAAACACAGAAAAGGGGAAAAATCAGCCATTGAGTTGAATATCCCGTTTACGTCTGCGATTATGCAAGCTGTAAGCGGACCCAAGCTTGCAATTGAACTTGCAAGGAATGGAGGTTTGTCGTTTATTTTTGGTTCACAACTGATTGAACGTCAAGCTGAAATGGTTCGTAAGGTGAAAAAGTTTAAAGCTGGTTTTGTAATCAGCGATGCAAACTTAAAACCTAGTGCTACTTTACAAGATGTATTGAAGTTGAAGAAAAAAACAGGACATTCTACGATTGTTGTTACAGAAGATGGAACAACAACAGGGAAATTACTTGGACTTATTACAAGTCGTGATTATCGGGAGAAAGATAGTCCAGAAAAGAAACTTGAAGACTTTATGACTCCATTTAACCAACTTATTGTTGGCATTGAAGACATTTCATTAGATGAAGCCAATGAAATAATTTTGAAAAAAAAGCTGAATGTTCTTCCGATAATCGATAAAAATCAGCATTTAGTATCTCTTGTTTTTCGTAAAGATTATGAAAGTCATCAGGCAAATCCTCTTGAATTGTCCGATGTTAATAAATCTTTATTAGTAGGAGCTGGGGTAAATACACACGACTACAAAGACCGTGTGCCAGCTCTTATAAAAGCAGGTGTGGATGTCTTGTGTATTGACAGTTCTGACGGCCACTCAGAGTGGCAAAAGGAATGTTTGTTATGGGTAAAAAACCACTATTCGAAAATTCCTATTGGAGCCGGAAATGTTGTGAATGGGGATGCATTTATGTATCTTGTTAATGCTGGTGCTGACTTTGTAAAAGTTGGTATTGGCGGAGGTTCTATCTGTATAACCCGAGAACAAAAAGGAATTGGCAGGGGGCAAGCTTCAGCTTTAATGGCTGTTGCTAAAACTCGTGATGAGTATTTGGAAAAAACAGGAATGTATATTCCTATTTGTTCCGATGGTGGTATTGTGCAAGACTATCATATGGTATTGGCACTTGCAATGGGTGCGGATTTCCTAATGATGGGACGATATTTTGCCAGATTTGATGAAGCTCCAGGAGAAAAACTTCTTATCAATAATCAATACGTTAAAGAGTATTGGGGTGAAGGTTCAAATCGAGCTCAGAATTGGCAACGTTATGGTGAAGGCTCTACAGAAAGTCTAAAGTTTGAAGAGGGAATTGATAGTTATGTTCCCTATGCGGGACCTTTAAAAAAAGGTCTTGAACAAACTCTTTCAAAAATTAAGGCAACGATGTGTAGTTGTGGCGTACTGACGGTGGCAGAATTGCAAAAAAAAGCTGTCTTAACGTTGGTATCTGAAGCGAGTATTACCGAAGGTGGTACTCATGATGTTATGAGAAAAAGTTAAATTATTGTTAAATTAAAAAAAATTAAATTATGTCTAGAATTGACGTTTTATTGGGTCTCCAATGGGGAGATGAAGGGAAGGGCAAAATTGTGGATTGCCTGACTTCGAATTATGATGTTGTCTGCCGTTTTCAAGGTGGACCTAACGCGGGACATACCATCGAATTTGATGGAAAGAAGTATGTCTTGAGAAGTGTTCCTTCCGGTATCTTTCAACCTTATACGTTGAATCTTATTGGAAATGGAATGGTAATTGATCCAGTACTTTTTAAGCAAGAACTTGAAGAGTTAAATCAGAGTGGTTATAATTTGGATGGGCGTTTGTTTATTTCAAAGAAGGCTCATCTTATCTTGCCAACTCATCGATTACTGGATGCTGCTTATGAAGCAGCTAAAGGAGACAGGAAGATTGGAACGACCGGAAAGGGTATAGGTCCTGCCTATACCGATAAAATTAGCCGTAATGGTTTAAGAGTTGGTAATATTCTAGATTCAAAGTTTGAAAAAAAATATGCAGAACGTGTTAAAAAACACGAATGTATATTAAAGAGTTTGAACTTTGAATATTCAGACCAACTAACAGCGTTAGAGTCTGCTTGGTTTGAAGCTGTGGAATTCTTGAAACACTTTCAGTTAATTGATGGAGAATACTTTGTCAATGAACAGCTGAAAGCTGGAAAAAGAGTACTTGTTGAGGGTGCTCAAGGCACATTATTGGATGTGTCGTATGGCTCCTACCCCTACGTTACTTCCTCCAATACTATTACTGGTGGTGTATGTACTGGACTTGGTGTGCCGCCTTCGGTAATTGGCGAAGTGTACGGCATCTTCAAGGCATACTGTACTCGTGTTGGTGCAGGTCCCTTTCCGACGGAACTTTTCAATGAAATTGGTGATGAGATTTGCCAACGAGGGCAAGAATTTGGTTCAGTCACTGGGAGAAAACGCCGTTGTGGTTGGCTTGACTTGGTGGCTCTTCGTTATTCCATTATGATTAACGGAGTTACTCAGTTAATTATGATGAAGTCAGACGTATTAGATACATTTGATGAAGTCAAAGTCTGTGTTGCTTATCGAATTAGAGGAAAAGAAACAGAAAACTTCCCCTTTGATTTGGAAGCTCAGCCAGTTGTCCCAGTCTATGAAACTTTTTCCGGCTGGAAAACTGACCTTACAAAAGTAACGTCGGAATCTGAATTCCCAGTAGAGTTTCGAAAGTATATTCTTTTTTTAGAAAAAGAACTTGGTGTTCCAATTAAAATTGTGTCTGTAGGTCCTGATAGAAAGCAAACAATCTTCCGGTAATTACGGAGGATTGGATAGTATGTAACTGGTTTTGGGAGTATTCCTTCTGAAACCAGTTTTTTCAATATGTTATTGTATACAACTTCCAATAATTTTATATAAAATAATAAATATGTCCATATATATATGCGTATTTTTTAAATAAATCAACTCAAAGTGGCTCCCAGACTGGTCAAATTTTTGCGTTTAAAATTTTTCTGAATATAATAGAGAAAAAGAATTTTTATCTTCTTTACA
>JAISMG010000009.1 GCA_031276875.1 Candidatus Peribacteria bacterium
CCCCAACCCACAGCGGACAAAATTTTACAAGGAAAAGATTTACCAGCAACGATTGAAGAAGTGAACGATGATATTTTACAAGCAGTGATTGCGTGTGAAATGACGGGGAAATTATTCCGTATTCAGCCAATGGAACTTACTTTCTATCGTAAGCACCATTAAAATTCCAAAAGAAGAAATTGAATGGGAATAAATTGATATATATATGAATTTATTCTTGCATTTGTGAAAGAAAAAGGTATACATCTTCTGAAATCCCTTTCAATCTTTTATAATCCTTTTAATCTTCTGTAATCTTCCAACCAATGACAACTTACACCAGCCGTGAAACTTACGAATTCATCTCCCGTCAGACAAATGACCCCATCGTAGAATGGAAAACCTGCAAAATCAGTGGTCAGCCTTTCCCTATTACACAAAAGGATTTGCAATTTTATGACAGTGTTTCTCCTATGTTTAACGGAGTGAAATATCATATTCCTACGCCAACTTTATGTCCTGAAGAAAGACAAAGGAGAAGATTAGCTTTTCGTCAAGAAAGAAAACTTTACAAAAGAAAGTCGGATTTAAGCGGCAAAGAAATGATTTCACTATACACTCCCAATAAACTATATAAGGTATATGAACAAACAGAACGATGGAGTGATAGACGAAATCCCTTAGACTATGGAAAGGAGTATGATTTTTCAAAGACTTTTTTTCAACAATTTGACGAACTTTATCATCAAGTACCATTAGTAAGTCTTCGAAATGTTAATCCAGAAAATTGAGCATATAATAACAATAGTTCTGCTATGAAAGATAGTTATATGAATTTCAATTCTGACGAAGGAAAAGAAGTCTTTTATTCTTATGTTTCTGAATTTTGTACTAATGTTATTGATTGTTCTTATATTTACCATTCTGAACACTGTTTTAATTGTTGTGACATAAAAAATGGATTTAATTGCTTTTTTAGCCACGACCTAGAAAACTGTTCTGATTGTTATTTTTGTTCAGATTTGGTGAGTTGTAAATTTTGTTATGGAAGCCACGGATTAAGAAATGCCAACTATGTTCGATTTGGAGAACATAAAACAAAAGAGGAATGGTTAGCACTTTTTGCTCAATATCATAAAGTACAAAATTTCAATGAAGCGTCTCAACATTCATCAGAACTCGCTTTACCTATTCCAAAGAAACATCTTACACTTACCAATACTGAAAATTGTGCGGGAGATTATCTGACTAATTCTAAAAATCTAACTTCCTGTTTTGATATGGTAGAAAGTGAAGATTGTAAATATGTGACATATAGTGCCTTTTGACCTGTGAAAAATGTTTATGATACCTATGCAATTGGCGGGATGGAAAATACCTATGAATGCAATGAGGGAGGCATCAACATTAACTGATGTTGTTTTATCAAACATATGGTAAACGGATTATTTAAGTCATTTTATTGTATACTTTGTGGAAATAATTCTTCCAATCTTTTCGGTTGTATTGGTCTACGTGGGAAAGAATATTATATTTTAAATAAACAGTATACGAAGGAAAAGTATGAAGAACTCGTACCAAAAATTATTGAAAAGATGAAAGCTGATGAAGAATGGGGAGAATATTTTCCTGCTTCAATAAGTCCGTTTGGCTATAATGAAACTCTTGCTAATGAATACTTTCCACTCACAGAAGAAACATCTTGATTACAAGGCTACAAACGAAGCGACTACTCCTCCGACCCCAAAATTCCTGAAAATGCTACATTACTCTATCCTGCACAACTCCCAGATGAAAAACGAAATGCTTTAGTCAATGATGATAGTGTCCTAAAGAAAGTAATCATTTGCAAAGAAAGTCAGAGACCATTTATCATTCAGAAACTGGAACTGGATTTTTACCGTAAAATGGGATTACCGCTTCCAAAATTCCATCCTGACGTCAGACACGAAAAGAGAATGAAACAAAGACCCTGAAGAACGCTCCATCTCAGACATTGTGACAACTGTAGAAAAGAAATGGTTTCTGTCTATCCAGCAGATGATGAGAGGAAAGTCTACTGTGAAACGTGCTACCAAAAGGAAATATACGGATAATACAGAAAAAGAATTACTCTCTTGTCTTTTCTTCAACAGGTTCGGATACCAAATCTTCAAATTGTACTAACTTCTCAAATGCTGAGCTTTCTTCAGCATTTTTTTCTCTTTTTTTCAAGAGCTGCCAATCATCAGCAATATTCTCTTGGATAAATGACTTGAAGTGCTCCCAATTGAAAGCATTTTTGGGGTCAATACGTACATTATGCACGATGGAATACGTAGTGAAAATCTTCCATCTCCAATGCTCAGCATAAATATCTTTCCCATCAGCAAACACTTCTTGGGCAATAGCAGTTTTCATTTGTAGCGGTGTATAGATAGTCCCCAACAGCACAACAGGCATATCTTGAGCCAATACGACATTGATTTCTCCAATAATATTTTGCGTGGGACGTTTGGTATATTGTTTGATTAAAGAGCTTAAAATCGGATTTCTATATTTGGAAGGATTGAGCAAAGAGTCCTCCGTCGCGAATAACGCAAGCATATCTTTCTTACTTCCCAAATCTACACTTCCAATATACAAATCATAACTTCCCATCAAAAGCTTTCCTTCCAATTCCTCAGGATGAGCTACCTCTTCAAAGACAAAATTTTCCAAAATGCCCGCTTCTTTGAAAATCATTTTCAACTGCTGAGCAGCAAAAATGGAAGCTGGTTCACTGTAATACAACACATTGAGTTTTCGCTTATTTTCCTCTGCGGTTTGCGTCGATAAGGTTTCAAACACATACACATCAATACTGGCAATCGTATACGTTTTTCCTTTGATGGTTCCTTGAATTTGATATTGATTGGCTCCAACGGTGAGATTGTCATTGGTGGTAAGTTTATAGCTGACTTTTTTATCTTTTTTGTTATAACTTTTGGGAGTCCATACGCTACCATTGGGAGCAGTGATTTTAATATTCTCAAACTCATTACTAAATTTGATTTCCAGATTTCTAGAAGTTTCTGGCTTTTGCAGGAAAAAAATAAATTTTCTATCTACTCCATTTATGGTAATACTTTCAGGCAATTCCTTTGCTCCACTATCTTTCAAATCCTGCTGATTGACGTCAGAAGTATCTGTCAGACTTACGCGATTGATAAATTCCTGCACATTTTCCCCTTCAGAAACAAAATAATTGAGAAATGTCCCATTATATGCTTTGAGATAATTTTCATATTTCCCAGTATAAAAGTTATGAAAAATCAGCCCTCCCAATGACCTCCTCAATCTCACCTTAACTTTCTCGGAATCCGTATTGAAAAAAATAGTCAACAGCTTTGAAGTTAATACATTTTTACCCGTAAAACTTTCTAAGGTATACGGCGACTCATACACATCCACAATAGATTTCTTTTCTCCTTGAAGCGTTGCGTCAAAGTCTTCAAAACTTCCATAATTTTTGATTTGGTAATAAGAGAAATTCGTCATATCACATTTAGTCAGGTCAAAAATCAGACTATTGATGTCTTTATTTTGTGATAAAATGCTCGCACAAGTATTCCAAACGGGAGCTAACGCAAAATCAGTTCTGTATTGGTCTAACGTTGCTGTTCCGAGCATATGCTTGGGTAACAGGTACTGCGTAAAAAAATTCACATTATCTGGCGTTGCAGTAGGAAATGAAACTTTCACTTTCCCATCTTCTAACGCCACATTTACCGTATTCCAAATATTCAATGACGGGATACCTCGCCTATTTTGGCGGATGATTTCATCATAGGTGAAAAAAAGGTCATCAACACTAACTTGTACTCCGTCAGTCCATTGCACATCTTCAATAATTCTCACACTATAGGTCTGGTTATCTTCCGTATATACTCTACACATATCAGAAAGCGGAACGCCATTATCATCAGCTTTATAATGATGTAAACACGACCTGAAAAGAATACCTTGGTAAAAGGTACTCTGTTCATCATTTTTGAGATATGGCAAATAAGAAACTTGGTCAAAAATTCCTTCTACAAATGTTCCTCCTTTCTTGTTGAGCTGGGAACCCGTCGCTAGGAGATAAAAATATCCCAAAATAAAGCTGACAATAATTCGCAGAATAATCACCACCCACCACAAATATTTTGAAATTTTCTGGAACGTGCTGATTTCGTAAGGACTCTGTCGCATACTATTGAACAAAAGGTAAAAACAGACTTATTCCCACAAAAAGAATTGCTGTGATGGTAGCTACCTTTTTGAGTTTCCCTTCAATGGATTTTTTACTGCCATATTCATTTCCTGATCCTCCTCCAGCACTGCCACCAATTCCCATTCCAATGCCTCCTCCTTTGGGGTTCATCAAAAGGATACTTCCTACGAGAATAATGCCAAGCACTACGAGCATAACAATCAATGCCGTTTTCATATACGTTATCTAAAAGAATAAAAGAATGTCAGAGGGTATTGTATAGATTAGCAATATAAATGCAAGAGAAGTACAAGCGAAGAAAAATTATAATGCAAAATGCACCACTAATCAGTAAGATAAAAATAGCCAAACTTTTATCTACTAAATTTCTTAGTGATGCCAAGTACTACTACAAAAAAGTCCCATCTTTCTCAAGGGGAAATGTATCAAATTGAAATTCTTTGGAAACATTGAAAAGGGAAATCTTGTCATTTCATAGGTAAAGAGCTTAATAGGGATCTATTTGTTATTTCTAGAGGGATTGAAAAAAATGGAACAGATAATGGTGAGTTATTCACTATTCGGCAGAAATAGCAGAAGAAAAAAACTTGCCTGTAGAAAACAAGCTAATAGAAGGCATATAAAACTTCTATAAAAATAGAGCAATGTATACCTTCTTTGCAGAATTATTTAAACAGTGTCATAACTATTGGTGAGTAGATGAAAGTGTAGGATTTCTGCGTAATAATGGGGAAGAAATAGTTTGTACAAGTACGGTGTATCATTTCATTCATTGATATAAGAGGGAACGAGAATATTGGTTAAGACATGGAAAACATTGATACAGAAAAAAGAAAGGAAGTAATGAAAGAAATAATGGAATTATTAGACGATGTTGTCCAAAACAACTATCAATTCAACAATATAGTGAAGGATATATCAGAGAAATAGGAACAAAAATAAATAGTAAACCGAGGAAAATCCTCAATTATACCTCAGCATTGATAGTATTTATTTACTATTTAAATAATATCTCCTAGTTCTTATCTTACTTGATTACCTCTTTGGTGCATTTTGCTTGATAATTAACCTTGGCTACATTTTCAATTGCAATTTCATATCACTTTCATATGCTACAATCAGTTTTTTATGACTATGGTCCTTTTTATACCTCTTATGCTATACTTATGACACACACACTCACAAAAGGCAATCAGTCTTATTACCTCTTGGAAATCTCTTTTACTACTGCTGACTATGACCACGAAAAGTCTCACGTCCTTCAGCATTTTCAAGCAGATATGGAAATCAAAGGCTTTAGAAAAGGACAAGTTCCACTTGCTTTGGTAGAAAAAAATGTGCAACCTGAATATCTCAAAATGAGCATTATCGAACATATCGCTAATCATAGCATTCAATCCGTTTTGAAGGAACACGCTGACATTAAATTCATCGGTGAACCATATGACTATCATCAAGACGAAAAAGACGGTACCACCACGATTTCACTCAAACTTGATGTCTATCCCGAAGTGGAAATCAAAAAAGATACCCGAAAAAAAGAAACTATCAAGCCTCTCAATATCAGCATTGAAGACAAAGACATTGAAGAAGCACTCCTCAATTTAAAAAAGAATTATGCTGACTACCAAGATACAGATACCTTAGAACTCTGAACCATTTCCAAAATCGCGTTAGAATGGCTCGACAAAGCCGGAGAAACATTAGAAAAAGGAACGACCTATATCGGAGAACCAGAATTTAGCGAAACTGATTTTTGGAAAAAAACTTTTGTTGGCAACAAGAAAGGGGAAACCGTTGAACTAAAATATGATGAAAAAGCTCTTCCTACCGTACTTCACGCCAAAAACGAAGCAAAACCTACCACCCTTAAAGCTACCATCAAAGATGTGAAAAGGCAGATTTTACCCGAATTTACTGAAGAAAATATTCTCAAATTCTTTGGCAAAGAAAGTGAAGTAAAAACCGAAGCAGAACTCAAAGAATTCATCAAACAACAGCTTTTCGCTCAGAGAGAACAGGAAGGACTGATTAAAGCAATAGAAACGTTTGTTTCGACCATTAGAAAAGATGCAATGACTGTTGTTATTCCCAAAACGATGGTAGAAGAAGAGTTTAAAAACAGATTGCATTCATTGGAGCAGAGATTTGGAAGTAAAGAAAAAGTAGAAGAGTATCTCAAATCAATGACGGAAGACCAAGCAAAAAGCTTTGTAGCAGACATTCAAAATGCTTCTCGTGAAAGTCTGGAAAAGTTTTTTATTCTCAATAAGATTACGGAACTTTTGGGGATTGAAATTGACTGGAATGCTAAGGGATTATCACTAGAAAAGAAACTGTACGAGTATTTTAATCCTTCCTCTCAATCTTCAACACTAACCACAGAAATACATAGAGCAGAGCATAAGGAAAAAAAGTCTGCTAAAACTTCTGCTAAAAAAACCAAACCTACAGAGTAAATTTTTCATTTTTTCCCATTCAAAAAAGGCTAGTTAATTTTTCTTAACTTCCTCTTGATAAATAAGAAAGAAAGTATATCCTACCATCAGCATTTTTATTTTCATTATTACTACCAAATGCCAACTCCTTCAACCATTTTTTCCTCTTTTGCAGGGAAATTTCCTCTTTCCAAAACGCTACGTTTTGCACTGCTTCCTCAAGGAAACACGCTTGCCAATTTTCAGTCTCATAAAGTCCTTCAGCACGACGAACAAAGAAAAAAAGATTACCAGACAATAAAACCTCTTTTCGATACCTTACACGAAACCTTCATCCAACAATCATTAGAAAAAAGCCAAATTGACTGGTCAGTTTTTTTTACATTTTATACCACCTATCTTGCTACTCTCAAACATCCTACATTATCAGAAAAAGAAAAAACAGACTTAAAGGCTGAATTTTCCTCTTATTTGGCGAAATTGAGAAAAGAAATCGTTGCTCTGTATACTACGACCGCAGAGCAATGGAAGGCAAACTTTGTAGATACCAAAGGAAAACCTTTACTTAAGGGAAATGGCTACAACATCCTGACAGAAAATGGTATCTTGGAAGTATTGAAAAAAGAGTACGAAACAGATAGCGAAAAAAAACAGGTAATAACCAATTTTAAAGGATTTTTTACGTATTTCAAAGGGTTTAATGAAAATCGTAAAAACTATTATTCTGATGAAGAAAAAGCTACTGCGGTTTCTTATCGTATTGTGAATGAAAATCTGCTTTTTTTCTGTGATAATATTTTACTCAGAGATAAACTTGTAAATGTTGAATTGACAGATGAAGAAAAGCAAATTTTTGATAGTACATTTTACAATCGTTGTCTCACTCAAGAAGGTATTGAAAGATATAATGCTTTACTTTGAGGATATGAAAATGCACAAGGAAAAAAAGTTCAAGGAATTAACGAGAAAATTAACCGATATGAACAAAAACACAAAGTAAAATTACCAAAACTCAAAACTTTATATAAATGTATCGGTGCTAAAACAGAAAAAATGCTCCCTTTTGAATATATTAGTGATGATGAAGAACTGAAAAATGCCCTTACCACGATGATTGCAAGGTGTGATACCTATCTTCCCCGTATTGTGTCCCTTATTATTGAGAGTTGGCAAAATGAAGAAGAACTCACAAGTTTGTGGATTTCCAAAAATAGTCTTTCCCGACTGTCCAATCGTTATCTCAAAAATCGATATGCCTTTGCTGAACAAGGAATTGCATTAAAGATTTTTAAAGAGAACAAAAAAGACGAAGAAAAGGTTAATATTCCTGCATATGTTTCTTTAGCGGAAGTGAAACAGATTTTAGAACATATTCCTTATGAAGATCAAAGTTCTCTTGAAAAAGATAAAAGAAATTATCTATTTAAACCTCATTTAGAGGAACAAAGAAATGGGGAAACTAATAACCGAAAATTTCTGATTTCGTTAATCATCAGTGATATAAAATCTTATTATGATACCCCTAGAACAACCACAGATAATGAAAATAACACTATAGAAAACAATTACCTTCAGGAAAAAGCAGCCATACAATCCTTTCTTCCGGTATTGGATAAGACAGATACGCATCAGAAAACAAGTATCAAAAATCTAGGAGACCAAGCATTATTTCTTCTCAGATTTTTAAAACTCTTTAAAGTGGCTGTAGACAAACTTTCTGGAGAACAACTTTCTGAGAAATATAATGATATTGACCGTATTATCACAGAATTTTCTCTGACACAACAATATGACGCTATCAGAAATTATCTCACTCAAAAGCCCTTTTCAGAAGAGAAAATTAAGCTGAATTTCGATTGTTCTACCTTACTAGATGGACGAGATGTGAATAAAGAAAACCAAAATTTAGGAGTAATTTTGAGAGAAAATGGGAAATGGTTTTTGGCGATTATGCATAAAGAGTATACTACCTTATTTGACCCAAAAAAAACTCCCACTCTCTATGAAACTCCTGACACAATGGAAAAATTGGAATATAAATTGCTTCCTTGACCCAATAAAATGTTACCAAAATGTCTAATGCCGGGGAAAGACAGAAAAAAATATGGTGCTACAGACGAAATTTTGTCGTTATATGACAAAGGACTCTTTAAAAAAGGGAAAGATTTTGATAACAATGCTTTGCACCAACTCATTGATTTTTATAAGTCAGCTTTACCGAAATATACAGATTGGAGGGTATTTAATTTCCAGTTTAAGCCAACGGAACAATATGAAGATATTTCTCAGTTTTATGCAGAAGTTGAACAGCAAGGCTATAAACTTTCTCGAAAAAAGATAAATTCCCAGCTTCTCCACCGTTTCGTAGAAGAAGGGAAATGTTATCTTTTTGAAATCAGCTGTAAAGACTTTAAACATCAACATCTCACTTCCAAAGACAATTTACAAACCATCTATTGGAAAACACTATTTCAACCGCATTCTAATGTGAAACTAAATGGAGAAGCAGAAATTTTTTTCCGTAAAGCCTCTCTTCAACAGAAACAACCTATTATTACTAATGAAAATAACTATACGATTAAAAATGAAAAAGCTATAAAAAGTTGAAGATATACGGAAGATAAATTTTTATTGCATTGTCCGATTACGCTCCATTTTGGGACAAAGGCGGAGGGAAAATTTAATCAAAGGATAAATCAGCATTTTTTAGCTCATCAAGACCAAATGCATATCATTGGTGTGGACCGTGGAGAAAAACATTTAAACTTTTATTCTGTTATCGATATGCAAGGGAATATCGTAGAACAAGGAACTCTAAATGTATTTACATATGATGACGGAAAAGGAGGAAAACGTATCGTAAATTATGAAACCTTACTTTCAAATAAAGCAGACGAAAGAAAAAATGCAAGACAAAATCGAGATACTATCAATTCGATTAAAGAACTTAAAAATGGATATATTTCACAAGTTGTACATAGATTAGCACAGCTAGTTTTGAAATATAACGCAGTCATCGTGCTGGAAGATTTGAATGGAGGATTTAAAAGGGGTAGACAAAAAATAGAAAAGTCTGTATATCAAAATTTGGAGCTTGCTTTGGCAAAGAAATTTGGATACTTGGTACTAAAAGATACTCCGTTGTGAGAACCGGGCTCTGCAACAAATGCATATCAACTGTGTCCTCTGGTGAATAGCTTTGGGGACATTAAAGGGAAACAGCGAGGTGTTCTATTTTATACTCGTGCTAATTATACTTCTATCACTGACCCTGTCTCTGGACGAAGAAGACATCTATATTTCAGTAAAAAAACAGGTGAAGAGATGAGAAAGCAAGTGGTATCTTTTACTGCAATGGGATATGATGAAAAAAAGTCTGAGTTCTTTTTCACATATAATCCTGCACATTTCTCCGCTGAGGGAAAAGGATTGTCGAAAGAATGGACACTTTGGTCTGGGGTGGAGCGTTGGAGGAAAAAAAGAGATGAACACGGGATTTGGGCAGATGAAAAAGTAAAAGATATTACCGAAGCATTGAGAAACCTCTTTACTACATATGGCATTACACTTTCTAATGATATCCTTTCACAAATCAGAGAAAAAGCTGATTTGGAAGCAAAATTTTATAGCGAATTGCTCTGGTTGCTGGAAATCATTATGCAGATAAGAAATACAGACAATCAGAAAAATGATTTTATTTTATCACCTATAGAAGTGGGAGGAAAGAAATTTGATAGCCGTGAGTATTATGAGCGTACCAAGCAAACGGTACATTGAACAGACATTTTTGAAATGGAGAATACTCAGCCATTGCCGACTTCTGGAGATGCAAATGGAGCATTCAATATTGCCAGAAAGGGGATATTGATGCTGAAAAGGATACAAGAAAATCCTGAGAAACCAAATGTATTGATTAGAGATGAAGAATGGGATAAATATAATCTATCCTAATAGACAATATACTTGAAAAGATTTACTAAAAAAGGGCTTGATTTTTTAAGGATAATGTATATATTTCTTTCATCATATCATATGAAAAATAAAAACTCATACTTGAAAACGAAAAAGATATTTTATATTTTAAATATAATCATATGACAATCACCATTATTCAACTTAAAATGTACATGTTATGGGAAAAACTCACTATCATCTGACATTCATTACAACATCTCTGGAAGATATTAGTTTTCAAGTCCATAAGAAGCATATTACAAATAGAAATTACATTATATATTGAGTAAATTAATATATACTCAATTTCTACTTTTGTAGATAAGTATGAGTGACGACAGTCTACCTCTCATACAAAAAACAGCTTGTGTTTAATTAGAAAACTGGTATATTGATATCAATGATGTAGTATTTTATATGTATATTTTACATAGTTGTTTCTCATACTAAGAAATAACTAAACATAATCCTATGTTTTCTAGTTGTATAATAAATAGAGCAAAAAATATAAACATCTTACTATCCTAAATACCAAACAAACTAAAAACCTTTACCCTCTGTCTCATAACAAATGGAACAATACATTCGCATTTCCACTCTTAACGACTTCATCTTTTGTCCCAAATCTATCTACTTTCATCAACTGTATGATAACGTAGAAAAAGGACTCTACCAAGACACTCCACAAGTCCGCTGAACTCTCAACCATACCCGTATTGACCAAGGCAACTATTCCACTTCCAAAGATATTTTACAAGGCACTTCCGTTTACAGTGAAAAATACCATCTGGTCGGGAAAATAGACGTGTTTCATATCAGCAAAAAATCTTTAATGGAAAGAAAATCTCATATTTCCGAAGTCTACCAAGGATACATTTATCAGCTGTATGCCCAATATTTTTGTCTTACTGAAATGGGATATCAGGTAGAAAAGCTGAAACTCTATTCAATGGACGATAACAAAGTCTATCAAATTCTACTTCCTAATAACGAAACAGTGCAAAAGTTTGAGGCATTTCTTGATGCTTATCAGCATTTTAATCCTGCTAATCCTTCCTTTATAGCAAATCCAGATAAGTGCAGGAATTGTATTTATCGTGAATTATGTGATAGTGCGGTAGTGTAGATATTGTACTATGCATTATTCACACAAAGGAGAACGCAAGCGTTGTCCCTACAGAAAAAACTATCCATCACCACATTCTCGTACGGACTGAATTTGCCCTGTCCTTTAATGCACAAAAAAACCTCTACACTAGAAAGAAATGAAAAAAACGATACTAGCATAAAGAATTATTCCATAATATTATCAGATATAAACAGCGATTTCTCTTTGTAATATATTTACAATACTATATATTAAAAATTAGTCAAGTAGATTTTTTTCATTAGCACTTGCAAAATAGTTTAATAATACTATCCTACTTAGAGTTTTACTTTTTATTCTTTATACATAGAAATGAAAAAACACACCTTCAAAGCGTTTACGCTAGTTGAAATGCTCATCGTTATCGTGATTATCGGTATTCTTATCTCTGCATTACTTCCTAGATTGCAAGGAGCTCAATCTATGGCGAGAGATACTGCCAGAAAAACCGCACTTTCTCAGATTGGAGCAGGTATTACGGCATATCAAGCTCAGTATGGAGCTTGGCCTCTTAAATCAGGTGCTACAGGAACAGACAGTTTGATTCCATTCTTAGTATCTAAATGACTGATGACAGAAGTTCCTAAAGACAGACTTATTGATAACGTTGTTACGGGACTTTGAGATGCAGCAGCAACAGGAGATTTCCTCTATTCTGTCTTAACCAAAAATTCTGTACCCTATGGAGGATTTGTACTGATGGCTCACACAGAAACTCCCGGTAATTCTAATCGGGTAGTAAATGGTACGGTATGAAATATTTGATCAACTATCACTGATTTAAAAGATGTACTTCCTTGTACTTCGGTGGAGTTATCAGGTAGTACTACGCTTACTACAGGTGGAGTATGTTCAGCAGCATCTCTAAATGATTTAAGGTATATTTATGTGTATTAGTTCTCGTAAAATATCAAACAGAAAACCTCTCTCAAAGGAGGTTTTTTTATACCACTTCATACCATCACGGACTCTCTTGTCTAATACTCCCCTTCAATTCCAAAAGCGTCAACTCTGAAAGCAAGGTAGCAAAATCTCTCGAAGACACCTCCCATTCTGACAAATGCTTCCCTGAAAACTTTCTCACCAGACTAAAAAGCTCTTGTTCTGTGGAGGTCAAGTTGTCTGGAATTGAAGGGATGGACACTGAAGGAGTCAGATTTTTTTGAAATTTGGATAAGAGTTGCTCAAAATTACTCAACAGCGTTGCTTTGCCTTCTGCTAGCAGTTGGTTGCTTCCTCCTCCATTAACAGAAAAAAGCTGATTGGGAGCTACAAATACCTCTCTATGCATCTGTAAAGCAAAATCCACCGTAATCAAACTCCCTGACCCCGCTCTCGCCTCCGGCAAAAACAGCACCTCACTCAATCCCGCAATCAATCTATTTCTCTGAGGGAAACTCCACGTAGTCGGCTCAAAATCCAGCTTGAATTCGGAAAGCACCAATCCGCCTTCTGCCACAATTTTTTCGATGAAGGATTTGGCACTACTGCGAAGATACCACCTCAATCCTCCTCCCAATACCGCAATAGTCGGTATCCCATAGTGAAGAGAAAGCTGATGACATTTGTGGTCAACTCCTCTCGCCATCCCCGATATCGTCGTCAATGCTATTCCTTGAGCTTGGACAAAGAAGGTTTCCATTACTCTTTCTGCATAGGAGGACATTTCTCTGGGACCCACTATCCCCAATATTTTTTGGTCCAGTAAAGCCAGATTACCCATTGCATACAAAAGATACGGTGCACGTTTTATCTCGTAGCATTTTGGTGGATAGTTCTCCATTTCTGACGTGATACCGACAATATGGTGAGCTTCCATTCGTTCAGCTAACTGTTGAGCTTCCTCCGTATCACCACAAAAGGTAGTAGCTTTTTTGAGCTGTCCTAGCGTGAGATTTGGCTGTAAAGAATAGTGTAATACTTTTTGAGCAGTAGCTATCATCTCCTATACGTACACTGAAGAGGTAAAAATAATTGAAATGCTTTCGGACGTAAGTATAGGATTATTATTCTAAAAATCAAGAGTATCTGTACTTAAAATACTTTGTCAAAAAATAGAAACAATTTTTTCCAGCCATCCAAAGGTTTCCACGTCCCATCTTTCAATATTTTGAGTACAGGAACACCTACCTGCTCCACAAACAGCTCATCCAAACACGCGAGAGCATCTTTTGCCACCACCCAAATCGTAAACTTGGTCTGCACAAACACCATAGCACTTGAAGCAGGAAACTTCCAGCCTTGGGCTTTGCCATATGCTCTTACTTTTTGTTGTAAGGCGTCAGACCTTTCCCAATCTTTCAAAAGGCTGACGTTTGTTTCGTGGGGTTGTTGCAAAGCAGCAGGAAGTGTTCCCTTTTTTTTGAGTTTTGCGAGAAAAAATCCTCCTGTATGATGAATATGCGGTCGAAATCTCGCAACCTTATCAGCATACTGCTCAGAATATCCTTTGCTCTTTTCTGTCACTTCAATGTCCATCACTTCAGCAGCAACTCCTACTTCTTTCATCACGCTTTCTATCACTCCCTCATTTTCCAGCGTATTGGTCGTACACGTCGCATAGACCAATTCTCCACCGACTTTTAAGGCACGCAATCCTGCTATCAATAAGGATTTTTGGAGATAAGCCAGCTTTTTGACAGCTTTTTCATTCCATTGAAAACAACGTACTCCTGATTTGTATTGCATTCCTTCACCGCTACATGGAGCATCCAACAGCACTTTGTCGCAAGTCCCCTGCAAAAGTTCTCCGAGTGTTCTCCCATCATATCCTGTTATCAGCACATTCCACATCCCACATCTCTCAATATTTGCTTGCAACGCCTTTCTCCTCGCGGGATGTACTTCATTGCTGATGAGCAATCACGGATGAGTAGAGTGCAAAAGCATTTGGTCAGCCAATTGGATAGTTTTTCCTCACGGAGCAGCACACAAATCCAGAACCCTTTCTCACGGCTGAACCTGCAACATTTGTGCCGCCAATCCCGCTGCCATTTCCTGTACATAAAATAACCCCTCCGTATGAAAAGGATGACTTCCCAAACTCTGTTTGTCTGGCTTATGAACAAACAGCACCTCATCATAAATTTTTCACTGAAAAGAAAAAGCTGGCGGTGAAAACTTCCAACCTTCATTTTCGAGTAATGACTGCGTCGAAACGTGGCGTTCACGACTTTTGATAAGGTGGATACTTTTTTGCACTGGTTGACGATAACATTGTTCGAATGCCAAAAATTCCTCTTCACCGAGGAGCTGACGAACCATAGTTTGATAGGAGATTGTTTTCATCGTTATCTGACTCTTAAATTTTTTCTCAATCTGGCTCTGGTCCAGCCACTGGCAGGCACAAACACCATTTCAGAGCCTCCAGAAGGAGTTTTGATATATCTATACCCATCTGTATCTACTCTCAATCTCGTTTCTCGACAGACTTTTCTCCCTCTGAGAAATCGATGAGAAGTGGTCCCTTTGGGATTGGTCATTATGCCAATTACTCCCCATTCTTTTGCCTCAGCCACATCGAGTTTTCTTTTGGGATAATCAAATCTCTTGGCTCCTTTGAGTCTCGTAGCTTGTTTTTGCTGTAAAGCCTTTTTTTTGGCGATGCCTTGTTTATTGGTCCTAGAAGCCATACGAAAAGAAAGAAGATAAAGAAAGCTGACAGTCGGAACTGAGGAGATTATATTTCATTCCAAAAGAAAATCAAGTCTTTTTTTAGAAGAGAAAATTATAATGCAAAATGCACCACTAATCAGTAAGATAATAAATGTTTGTTTACATCTTAAAAACATTAGTGATGCCAAGTACTACTACAAAAAAGGAACAAGTTTGCAAATGAGAAAGAGAAATTATTGAATATCTATGGAAAAATGGGAAAGGGAAATCTTGTCATTGCATAGGTAAAGAGCTTAATAGGGATCCATCTGTCATTTCTAGAAAGATTAACAAATAATGGGACAGAATTTGCAGAATTAGCAGAGGTTGGGAAAATATTAGGGTGTTTAGTGTATCGTTGTCATCCGTATGCTTCACTAGAAAAAAAGGAGGTAATGAAAGAAATAATGGAATTATTAGACGATGTTGTCCAAAACAACTATCAATTCAACAATATAGTGAAGAATATATAAAAGAAGTAGAAACAAAAATAAATAGTAAACCGAGGAAAATCCTCAATTATACCTCAGCATTGACATTGTTTATTTACTATTTAAAAAAATCCTAGTTCTTATCTTAGTTGATTACCTCTTTAGTGCATTTTGCTTGATAATTAACCTTTATCTATCTCGAATAAATATCATTTTTCTATATAATTACCATTAGTTAGTTTCTTGTTAATAGAGTATTCCGATAGACTCAATATGATGAGTTTGGGGAAACATATCTACAGGTTGCACTTCTTTCAAAACAAATCCTTTTTCCAAAAATAACTCTACATCTCTTGCCATCGTAATAGGATTACACGAAATATACAACAACTTAAAAGGCTGCTTTTCTTTCAGACTAGCAATCCATTCTACGACATTTTTATGCAATCCGTCTCTGGGTGGGTCAACAATAACAACGCTCAGATTTTTAATCTTTTCAGCGAGTTCTGGATACTTTTCCAAAGCCTTTTCAGCAGGAGAAGCAACGAAAAAACTCTGCTTTTCCAATCCGTTTAGTTTAGCATTCATACGGGCGTCAATGATAGCGTCTTCTACGATTTCTATTCCTATCAAACTTGGAAGTTCAGCTTGTTCTTTCTGCTCTTTTTCAAAGGAACCATTACTCATTTTCAAGAGTGAAAGTCCGATACTTCCTGTCCCACAATACAAGTCAAGAATATTCCCTTTCACGTTTCCCAACATTGCAAAAGCCGTCGAAAAAAGTTTTTCCGCTCCGTGGGTATTGGTTTGGAAAAAAGAGAAGGGAGAGATACGAAAGGTGATTTGTGTGGTTTCTGCGGAGAGAGACATATGATGAGGTAATACAAAATTGCTGTGATACTACGAAAATGCTGTAAATTTGCAACAAAAAAACATTCCTGAAAAATTGAAAGTATTTTTTTATACCATATTCATTTGCAATTTATTTTAAAATGGGTACATCGAAGTTGTCCTAATACAAATCTGTCTGCTACGGAGTATTCCAGAGTGATTTTGATAATAAATTTTAAATGACCTGTATCAACAATATCATAGTTTGTGGATACTCAGATTGTTTTTTATCCGTTAAAGTAGCGATTGTCGTATATTAGCACCACGTTCTATGGTGTCTTTTTATTTTCTGAAAAGGCATTGAATGGGTTTTTACATTTTACACAATTCTTTATGATGAAAAAACTTATACAAAGGTGATTACCCTTTCGTAACCAATGAAAAATGGGTGTCTTGGTAGTCTGATTTTTGGGACTAATGTTTATAGGAAATAGAACATTCACTTATCCTAATGATAACGAAATTTGTAATAAAATTACAGATATTCCCAAAAGTGAATGTAAAGCTTTAGTTGATTTTTATGAGTCTATCAATGGTGATGAATGGAAAAAAAGAGCAAGAACATTCTCTGAAAATAGATACTATTAAAGAAATAGATTGTTATTTAGACTATCTTGCATTTTAGTGGTGTTGTTGGAATGATAATTAACTTCTAGAAAGCTTATCTTGATTTCCTTCATATCTTTCATAGCATACGTTTAGTACAGTTTTTTTTATCTCTTATCTCTTTACAAATGAAAAAAACACTCTGATGGACAGTTGGAATAGGAATTGCTCTTGGTATCTTGATTTTTCTGCTGATACAAATGAACATCTTAACGCTGAACAAAACACCAGAAAGCTGAATTCCTCCCCATTTCGGCACTAACGGAGAAACACCGTTCAAAATCGGAGTCATTCCCGTTTTGTACGATGAAAGCGTAAATGAGAATGAAGCAGGTGAACTCATTATTCCCGGACGTCCTACGGTGAATGATACTCCCGATTGGAAAAATGGAGCAGTACTGGAGGAATACACCAGAGAAATTGTTTTCTTTGACATCACGCGTGCAAGCCTACGACCCGGGGCAGAATTGGTGATGGCACCTCAAGGATGTGTAGCAGCTACCCAAGGAGATGGACCCAGTCAAGAGTTTCTGGAAGCAGAACAAGTGTTGACCGAGCAAAATGTAGATACTATACTCTACATTCCTTGTCCTACCGATGAGGTGCAAGTGAAAAAAGGAAGAGAAGCCATTAGACAAGAACTTGGTGAACTGTACAGACAATACTTTCAATCAAAACAGGGAAAAGAAAAAAAACTCTGGCTTATCACGCCAAATCCTGATGAAACCACAGAAATCGAAAAAGCCTTTGAACAGGAAATCGAAACATTTAATGCTCATAATCCCCATTACCATATTACCTTTGTTCGTGAAAATGGAATTTGCGACCCAATAGAAATAGAAGTAAAAACCTGAGAAACAGGTATTATCGTATGTGCAACGGATTTTGTAGAAGTAAATGAATACGGATTATTTGGAAGAATTGGTACAGTTTTATATCACGGAATGTTCCCTGAACTGGCTCCCCCTGCAGGAGAAGTAGCAATAGATGTAAGTATACCAAAAAGCTGACTTTTCACCTGAGACATCTCAGACCGAACCAAAGACACCATCAAAGAGCAATTAGAACGTTGGAATTACTGTGAAGTAGATAGTGATTGTGAAACATTTTACGGAGAATGTCCGTTTGGTTGCCATCAAATAGTCAATAAACAGTTCGTGCAACCAGCTCAACAGCTTATCCAAGCACGAAGAGAAAATGAAGCAAAAAAAGGAAATCCCCAATGCGTATACAGTTGTATGCAATTTGCCGGTGTGCAATGTAAAGAACAAAAATGTATCACCAGAACCTATTTTCCGCCTCAAGCAAACCGTCCCCAATCCGTTGACGACGAAGATTTGGAACGATTTAGAGAAAATCCCGACGAAACAAGAGAAATTTTACAAAAAAGGAGAAGCTATGTAGATGAATATTTAAATGGCACCCAATATCAAGGATGTTCTCTCAGTGCTAATGGAAAGTATGTTGTCTGTTTAGACCCCGTCGCTCCCTCTTCGGGAACGTAAACGAAAAGCATACAACTGATTTTACCTTTTCTTTTTCACAACCATTTTTAGACGTTTATGATGTAATAGTAGTATTTTCTCTTGATTTTCATTTTCACTTTCGTATACAAAGTACATACGTAAAAAATGGTCAGCTTTATTTATTATAGGTTTAACCGATGAAAGTCGTAAGTTCATTGAAAAAAAGATGTATGTACTGCCAAATCGTTAAGAGAAAAGGCAGACTCTATGTTTCTTGCAAGAGAAATCCACGTCATAAGGCGAGACAAGGATAGTTTTTTATTATTGTATGTTGATAAACAATGTTTAGATTGCTTTGACACGTGCTTCCAGATGATAAATCCATTTGGATTGCGTTAACGAATATTTACGGGATTGGAAGAGTTCGTTCCAAAAAGATTTTGGACAATATCAAAATCGATTATTTGACTAAAGTCGCTGAATTGAACGAAGACGCTCAGAAAAAAATCTCCGATGAACTAAAAAACTATGTATTGGAAAGTGATTTAAAAAGAGAAGTAGCATCAGCCATCAAAAGGCTGAAAGAAATCAAGTGCTACAGAGGAATGAGGCACAATCTCGGATTGCCAGTTCGCTGACAATTGACAAGAAAAAATGCCAAAACCGCCAAGAAATTGCTCGGTAGGTCCAAAGTAAGACCCGTTTTGAAAAAATAAGTTTTTAGTTCGTAAGCGTATGAAGAATGCCTGAACGTTTGGTGGGTGCATTGATAGAATTATTTGTACAACTAGTAAAATGAGGAGCACAACTATTGCTATTGTTTGTGTTTGTGGTGCTAGGAGTAACGGTGATTATTAGGATAGGGGTCTTTATTAAAGAGCTCTTTATCAAGAAAACTGGCATTCCCTTCCGAACAGTTCTTAACTTCCGAAAATGGCTGGAATTCTCAATGGACTTGTTTATCATCGGTGCTATTGTTCTTACGTTAGTAGGTGAAATGGGACATAGAAGCGGGTTTAATGAATGGCAGTGACCTATATTATTCTTGGTGACTCTAGCTATTAGAATTACTCTCTACGTTGCTATCAGAGCAGAAGAGAAGAAAACACTGACAGAAAAAACTGAGAAAAAAGACACAACAAAAAAATCATAGCATTATTACAGCAGAGTTATTTATCTCTTATACTTGTTATCAATGGCGACAGCAACAAAGGCTAAAGCGAAAAAGAAAGATGTGAAAATCACTACAGGCGTACTTCACGTACAAACCACATCCAATAATACCCTTATCAACCTCGTTGATGTAGAAGGGAATAAAGTTGTGGGAGGTGGAACGGGAAAAGTAGGATACAAAGGCAGCAAAAAATCCACTCCTTATGCAGCGGAAGTTTTGACTAAACAACTATTGAAAGAAGCTCAAGGATTAGGGCTCAAAGAAATCTGAATTATTTTCAGAGGAACAGGAATGGCGAGAGACGGGATTTTCAAAGCAGTAAATGAGATTGGTCTCATCGATATTGCATATATCAAAGAAAATACCGCTATCCAATTTGGAGGTTGTAAAGGAAAAAGACCAAAACGTAATTAAAAGGAAAATCACGGAGAATTCACCAGAGAATGCCAGAGAATTACCCTACTCCGTAGTAGGGGCAACGCGTGCGTTGTCTGTGAATGGAAAATGCACAGTCTGTGAATGGAAAATAAACAATTATTAGTATTTTATTTACCTATACCTTAATAATGAAAACCTTCTCTTTATTAGCACTTGGAATAGCATTACTCACTCTCACCGGGTGTAGTGTGGCTACTCCAAGTCCTGATGAAGAATGAGGACAACAAAATGAAACACAACGTATTGTAAAATATGGATTACTTCTGAGAATGTGAGAAGATAAAGCTGAATATAGACAAAAGCTTACTCAAATCTATCAGGAAGAAATCGACAAATTTAATGCTTCTCATCAGATAATGCAAGCAGCATTATTAACTTGAAACTGGACAGGAGCAAATGCTAGCGATTTATTATTTGAACAAGGAGCAAGCGGTGTTGTTTGACCTGACTATCCACTTAATGAAACGAAAGTAAGGGAAGACATTAAAAGGTCATTAGAACATCTTGGAAATTCTGGATATGAAGAGTATACTGATGATGAACGAGCAGGCGCAAATATGGTATGGCCACAACGTGAAACAGTAAACTGGGTAAGAATTGGTTTGGTATCAGAAGATGAACAGCTTGTAAACAGCTTTGAAAAAGCAATTTGGGCTTTTAATGCAACCCATTCAGGATTACGATTGGACTTTACATTAGCAAGTGGAGAATGTGATGGAAGTGATGAGGTAGCGAACAATCCCAAAAGTCGGTGAGAAGAAGGAAAAGAAGGATTGTGAATTATAGTACCACCGTGTGAGTATGAACCAACTAAAGAACAGATAGAAAATGACATAATGAAAGCTATTGATGATGCAGTTGGATTGAAAAAAGAAGATATAGACGCTTATAAAACGCAAAACTAGCAAATATACATTCAGATTTATTTATACTTATATACAAATGGAAACTTCTCAACACACAGCACTTGAAAAGATTTATACAGGGTTTGAACAAAAAACATTAACAGAAGCAAAAATAGCAGAATTGACGCAAAAAGCAATGGTGCAATCATTAGCTTATGAAGGTTTTCTTAAAGAAAATGCTGATGAGAAAATGGCTAATATAGATGAACAACTGGCAACATAACTTAAAATATCATTCAGATTTATTTATTCATATTGTACTACATGAAATACACAGGAGCAAAATTAAGACTTTGTAGAAGAGAAGGAGTAAACCTTTTCGGTTCCGCAAAGTACAACCTCAAACAGGGAAAAAGAGCTACACCGGGACAGCACGGAACGAGTATGGCGAGACATTCAGAGTATGGAAAACTTTTGAGAAACAAACAACTCCTCAAAAGGTCCTATTTGATGACTGAGAAGCAATTCTCCAAAATCGTAAAACACACCGCTTCCAAATACGCGAAAAACCACAACATTAGCCACGATTTCGCAGTATTTCAATTCCTCGAAAGCAGAGCTGATGTGATGGTGCTTCGTTCAGGACTGGCTCAAACGATTATGCAAGCAAGGCAAATGGTAGTTCACGGACATTTTACCTTGAATGGAACCAAACATAATGTCCCTTCTACATTTTTGAAACCCGGTGATAAGTTGGCGTTGAGAGAAGGACTAAAAAGCTCACCCTTATATGGGACAGCCTCCAAATCTTCAGTAAAAATCCCTAGTTGGCTGAAAGTTGATAAGAATGCATATACGATAGAAGTGCTCAATGTACCTCAGAAAGGAGAAATTGAAACACAAGCAGACTTATTGAAAGTGATTGAATTTTATGCTCGTGCATAGGAAATTCTGGAAAAACAAAGAATTTGCTTTATTATTTTATTTTTATACCGACGAATGCAACATTTTATTACCTTCTTATATGGACTGGCAGGAGGAATACTCAGTATGACGATAGTATCATTGTTCTTGGACTGTTTCCAGTATGATTGAGAACGGGGAATAACAATGCTCTTTAATTCGATTACGTTGATTATTCTAGCTGTAGCATTGGTTTGTAATGGAATAGTTGCATACAAAAATAAATCCCGAAAAAAATTCTTAATAGGACTAGGAGTTGTTCTGTTCTTAGCTCTCCTAACAAAATTCAGCTTCTTTATAGGAACTTCTCTCTAAATTACTACAAATCAGCTTTTTATCCTCTTTATTATACTCTATGCTAGACATCCAAAATTTCATTTGAGCACCCAAAATTATGGCGAGCGAAATTGACCCATCCACTACTAGATTTGAAATGAAAAATCTTCCTCGTGGATTTGGACATACGTTAGGAAACGCTATGAGAAGAATTATCTTGGCATACAATTTGGGAGGTGCTATTACCGGACTTAAAATTAAAGGAGTTCCTCACGAATATTTCGTGATTGACGGAGTAAAGGAAAATGTAGTGAATATGTTGCTCAATTTCAAAAAATTGAGGTTTGTCTTTAGTGAAAAAATGGAACCGCTTCAATGGGTTTCTCAGAGGTTTAAAGGAATTGGAACCTATACCGCAGCCAAATTGAAATTACCTTCTGGTATTGAATTGCTCAACCCTGAAGAATTTTTGTTTGAAATCACCGATGCCGCTGTAGAAATCAATATGGAAATCAGAATTGAAAAAGGATATGGGTATTATAGTTTGGAATACTTGAGAGCGAGAAGCAAAAAAGAGGAAGGAGCAGACGTAAATTTGTTGTTGATTGATAATGATTTCAAATTGGTAGATTATGTGAAATATGAGGTAGAAGAAGTCATTGAAGATTTTACAGGAAGTACGAAAGATAGCTTGACGATGGAGATTAAAACAGGATTTACCAAGATAACACCAAAGGAAATGTTGATGTTTGCTGGAGAAGTCTTGGCTTCCTATGCAAAGTTATTTATTTTTGATGATTTGTATATTGATAGGTCAGTATTTGTGGAATACGAGGATTTACCAGAGGAAAAAGCTCTCGGAGCAGGTGATGACGCTGCTATCAAAACAATGCCAATTGACGCGTTGCCATTGAGTGAAAGAACTAGAAATGCATTGATAAAAAATCAGATTTTGTATGTAGAAGATTTAGAAAAGAAAAAGAAAGCTGAACTCCTCCTGATGAAAGGAGTCGGAAAAAAAGCCATTGACGAAATCAATATCGCTCTGGGAAATATTGGAAAAATGCTGATTATTTCGTAGGGAACCCTCTTTTATTTTTCCCTCTTCCTATGAAAAAATACTTATCATTATTGCTTGAATTGCTCAATATCGAGGACAAAGAACCGCTTTTGGCGATTGGGGAAGTTATTGCTCATCAAACCAAAAGACAGCTGGTGGTGTTTCATAGATTAGGGTTTGTATTTGAGGCGTGGTATGCCTTATTACTCGAGAAACTCCCTTTGGAGGAATTTTTAGCTCTAGGAGATATTACTTCTTCTCGCACACTTTGGCAACCGGAACAAAAATCCTCATTGGACATTTTACATTCCCCAAAGCTTCTTGCAACACTTCCTGCTGAAAGTATGGTCCTTGTAGATGAAGTCAGCTTTTTTGCTCTTTCTCAGTCCGAACAAACCAACATCCAGCAACAATTGGAAAAGAAAGATATTGTACTGTTAATTTGTTAGATGATAATTAGATGAGATAAAATGCCGTTGTTTATGACTATTTTACTTGTATGCGTTTACAACTAATGACTGAATGTATCTTTTGCAACATTGCAACGTGAAACTCACCTGCTTTCATTATCCGAGAAAATGAAGAATTTGTGGCATTTTTCGATATTTTTCCGAGTACCAAAGGGCAGACTTTGGTTATTCCCAAACAGCATTATGCGTCAGATTTGTTTCTCATTGAGGATGGGGCATTTTATCAGCGTTATTTGCTTGCGACCAAAGCAGTAGTGGATTTGCTCAAAAAAGGATTGGGCGTACACCGCGTGGCAATGGTGATGGAAGGATTATCGGTTCCGCATCTGCATTTAAAATTGTATCCTCTTTACCCAGACGTGCGTTTCTCTATTGATAGCGGAGAAAAAGCTGATGAGGAAGCATTGAAGGCTTTACAGGCACAGGTACTAGAATAGCATTTTAACCTGCATTTTTTGTTGTATTCTGCTTTCTGATACCTATACTTACCGACGTTAAACCATCTCTCTTTATTCACCGAACAAACCGTTTCTACAATGCACAATATCTTCTCTTATCTTCTTCTGTTGACGAGTTTTTCTTTACTGTGATGAAGTTACCTGTTGTTGGCTTCAGGTTTTGATGATGAGCAATCCGAACCCTCTTCTCCAGCATTTTCTCACCTTTTCTCATCCGATTGTACCTATCGCCAAGAAGGAACGACCTATCGACTTCCTGCCCACTGCGTCCTCCAAGGCAAACTTCCCACCTTACCTCTTCCTACCATCGTTGACCTGCTCCGAGACGAAATAGGAGATTTTCGCGAACAGTACCAACCTTTTGCTCCCACCTATCGCTATTATGGAGGGCAACCCATTTTTTCGTCAGCTTTTTCTTCTCTGTTGGATGGAAGTTTTGAAGCCAGTCAACAGCTCATCCGATTTACCCAACAAGGAAAAGAAATCTGACTTACTACCTACGAATTGGCTCGTTATTGGGTACAGAATTTGGCATTTTATGTCAGTGAAAAAGATATTTCACAGTTGAGCCCTTGTAATACACAAAATTATATGCTTGCTTTACAGAGATTGGATGGGTATTTGCTTGCTCCCGGAGCAACTTTTAACGCCAATAGAGAATTAGCAAAAGTAAAAGGCTATTGTACCGGTAGAGGAGAACCCAAATTTCTCTTTTACGGAGGGGTATGCGGGATGACTGCACAAACGTTCAGAACCGCAATTATGCATCCCGCGATTGAAATCGTGAAAAGGCGACCGCACAACGAATGGTTCGTCCAATATTATGGTGAAGACGTGGGAGGTGATGACGCAGCGATTTATGAAATGAGTAAACAATTTGAAATGAAAAATAATGGTTCCGACGACATCTATTTCAAAGTGAAACGAAATGCAGAACATACGTTTCTGGTTGCTGTCAGTCCTCGCACTACTCAATGGGTAGAAATCACCAAACATCCTCTCACGCAGCGTTCTATCGACTTGGAAAGAACAATTTATGAACGTTCCAGTAGTGAGGAAATGTTTCCGATGGTGAATGTTCCTATTTTGTGAAGAGAACCTGCTGACCATCTGCTCAACCAAGAAATCTTCTCTTCCGTGTATGCAAAGAAAAATTATGAATTAAGATAAAAGAGTAAAAGAATTGATAATTATGTTACTGTAGAGTCAGACTGCAATACTCGCTCCATTTGCCAAAAGGGAAAGCAAAAGAGCCTTTGGTAGCGGTAAAGGCAAAAGTTTCCAATACAGCACTGCTTCTACAATGCATACAAATACTTCCCCCCAAACCGCCATCGTCCAATAGTCAAAAAACGCTGCAAAAATAAACCATAAATAAGGAATGGTAAGCGACGTCGCCAAAATCCCAATTCCCACCGTTCTTAAAAGGCTGATTTTGGGCTCTTTGAAACACTTGACTATCACGATAGCTAAAGGAACTTCTACGAGTAAAGTAATGCCTAACGAGCATAAAAATTGGAGTTCATACATCATCGGTTAACAGGTTTTACCAAATATACCTTTGAAAAAGCATAATAAGCCTTTCCAAAATTCTTGTTTTTTATCCGTAGTATCAATTGAATTATTTTTGGTATCAAAAGATGGTTCCAATACACTTTCTTCATTTCAATGTTTATCAGGTACTTGTAGTTTCTCTCCATTTTCAAGCATTTCTGGAGTGATAATGAGGTGATTTACTTTTATTTCAGTAAATCATAATCACGATGCATCTACTTTTTTATCAGAAACAAAGCTTTTTTTTACTACTTCATATTCATTACATCATAATTCTCGGAAATTTTTCCCACTAAAAAGCTGTATCGCCCCTTTTGATGCTAAGAAATATAAAAAATCCTTTTCTTTATTTTCTATATGAGAATGTACATTATCAATTTGTATCTGTAAATTATCAAACAAAGCATCATCAAGCCAATCTGCATAATGATAACTGTTTCGTAATTGTTCTATTGATTTTTGGATGTTTATCAGTTGTTGGAGTTGTTTACGGTGAGTATTCCATTCATATATCAAATATTGTTTATCTTCTGGAGAAGTAGCTTTTACAGCCAAAAGCTCATTGATATAATTAGAACGATTGCATCCTAATGTCCCATCATCTCCGAGAAGTTCAGAAATAAGTTTATTTGTATCATAGTTGGCAACTCTCTGAAAAAAGACCCATTCTGGGTAATCAGCAACATTTGCTGTCATTTCTACGCCTACGAGTTTTTCTTTGGTAGTATACTCCGGTAATACATCCGCCAAAACAACTGGTACACTCACCAGCAAAGTTATCGTAAACATTATCAGCTTTTTCATCTTTTTAGTATGTTAAGAACTAAAAAACTTACGATACCAATGCAGTCCTCACCGCAACGCAAGCACTGACAATATGATACTACACATTATTCGACCATTTGCAAGCGTTACTCACGCATAATATGGCATTGCTCCAATAATCAACGCTAACGTCGTCAATCCAAACGCAAATCCCGGTCTGCCTTTGAAACTATTTACCAATGCCACGAGCGTAATGGGCATTGTCATATTAAACAGAAAAATCCCCACCAATCCTGCTATCGGATAAGCTGAACACCAACCAAGCAACACGGAAGCAATCGCCAAGGAACTTATTCCCACTTTTTCAAATCCAAATTTATCCGCCAACACACCCCCAAATGCCTTTCCACACATCACACTCAACGTAAAAACAACCCCCAACAGAAAACCAACTTTTCGTGGAAAAGTAACCATAAACCCCATAAATGAGCGAATGAAAATAGAAAGCAGAAGAAAAAAGCTGATGCATACTAGAGCGTGCTGTTTTTTGGGGACAAGAGCAGAAAAAGACTCAGCAGCTTCATAGTGAAGAGTTGGCAACTTCACCCATCAAATCCAACTCATTGTCACTATTGCGAGGATACTTAACCACAACGGAGAAAAAGGTACATTAACTGGCAAAAATGTCCCCAAGAAAATTCCCATTGCACCTGTGGAAACGAAAATTCCCGGCAAGGTAGCTTTTTTATGTCCAAGCTGTAATGCAATACTTCCCCCTCCCACGTGAAATAGTGCATTTCCAAGCCCTGTAATAATGACTGCAAAGAGTGGAGAAAACAGCAACATAAATAACGCGAGAAGATTGAAGGTAAGTCCGAGTAATGCGAACATTTTCGGGACTTTGGTGCTATCGCAAATTGCTCACAAAGGAGCTTGTAAAGCAAAAGCAATCAGCCCATAAAGCACAATAAACAGCAACATTGTTTCCGTAAGTTCCGGAAAATAGATAGGGATAGAAAACACCGTAAATGCTGAAAGGAAATCAATGACGAAATGTCCGAAACTGTAGGCTATGAGAGATTGTTTCATAACAAAAAAGAAAGAAAAAGCTGATGAAAGCATACATAAAAGATTTGGGAATGCAATCTTTTTTTTGACAATTCCCTACTGATAAAAATTTCTCATAATATATTAAAATACTTAAATTGTCAATATATATATATATGCGTATTTTTTAAATAAATCAACTCAAAGTGGCTCCCAGACTGGTCAAATTTTTGCGTTTAAAATTTTTCTGAATATAATAGAGAAAAAGAATTTTTATCTTCTTTACA
>JAISMG010000035.1 GCA_031276875.1 Candidatus Peribacteria bacterium
CTGAGTATCATAAGCAGTGAAGGTTTGATGAGTCCTATCAAAAAGATAAAGGTATCTCGTCGCCGCAGAGGTCAGAATTTTAACATTATCTGAATAATTTTGTGTTTTAGTATCACCACTTTGAAACTAATCTGGTGATGGAGGTGCGTGATGTTTGTATAGTATCGTAGGGACGCATTCAATATAGATTGATAGTATCCATATCATCGGATGCATCCACATTCGGACGGGTTAACAACCTGTCCCTACCTGAGGGTATTGGTTGTTGGGCTTGGGTGTGAAAGGTCATCACACTGTTATCTACTTCACCTGTCCATATACGGTTCCAGAGCCATCAATAGTATCTTCTCGAATTGCTCCTTCATCAGTATAGGTAGTATATACTTCTAACGTAATTTCTCCACTATCAAAGCTTCCTACTGGTAAACTGGTTTTGTTTTACCTTGCATAATGTAATCAGGATTGTGTAAGTATAGACATTTTGCGACTACCTGTGAGGGAGAAGAATAAACAAAAGAGGGGAGTGAGGTCTGATGAGATTGAGAGGTAAAATCGCTCGGTAGAGCAAAGGGAGAGTTGCCCGAAGGACAAAATTAACAAGATCCTCGTATTCCAACTTTTTTTTCTTGTGCAATATCTTGTAATTCTATAAATCGATCTTTGAAACGATAGGTCTCATTTAAATACACCTCTGCATATCATCCTTTTAACATTTCTGCATTGATAAAAGTTCCATCCTCTAAATATACATATTTTAATGATCTATTATATTGATCTACAGAACCCGCTTTCCAGTCTCAAGCCAGACATACTTTTTTATTTTCTACCAACTTTTCTATTTGATCACTTGCCTCTGGACCATAACATTCTACTGGTCTATTTGGGTCTTTAGTTTCAGGTGTATCAATTCAAATAAGTCTGATTTTTTTTCCATTTATTACAATAGTATCTCCGTCTACTACTCTCTCTACAATTCATCGTTCACAATCATTTGGTAAATCCAATCATAAAATAGTAGAATCATTATTACCACTTATATTATTTAAAATAGGCACAATGATATTGTCTCACGAAAACAAGACACAAGCCCATCAATAGGTTGATTTCATAGCTACATATCAAGTATTACAGTTGATAATCTGTAAAGAATCTCGATCTACCCCATTCCAAATAGTTTTTCCCTCTCCGTTTTCTACATAAGGATATTTTATGTTGTTTTCACAAGAATTTCCGTATCGATGTTGATAATCAGGACATCTCTCATCGTTATCTGCAATAATGATTTGGTCAGAGTTTTTTCATTGATTAGAATTTGTGATTTCTCATTGAGAATAATTTACCATAGTGGAAGTATCTAAATTTTCATAACCTGTAAAATTTGTCTTTTGAGTAACATCAACTAGGGAATTCTTTATTGATGAATCTAATGATTCTCAAGATAATAAAATATACTCTCAATTTTTTGTTAGATAAAAGTACATTCCTGAAAACATATAGACATCTCCTGTTCCATAAAGTTTTTCCAACATTCAAATCATTAGAGCATATCATGTGATGAACGAATTTACTCAAGTATTCGTAAATCAGATATTAACTGAAGTGTTTTCCTCATGTCCTTTATGATAAGTCCAAAAATAAAGGAAAATAGACAACAGCAATAAAGCTCCTCGTAAACATCGCAAAGCATAATATGGTCGGATTTCCTTGCCTCTACCTCACATAATTCCATCATGTGCCTGTTCATTATATTTGTATGTGTCTCGATGATTCTTTACTATAAAATAAGCTCAGATTCATAACACTAACCAGATGAGAATAAAAAATCACATAATAATAGGAGGTAAAGAAATAAAAAGAAAATTACTTTTTCTTTATGACTGTTCTTTTTACTTTACGAGGAGGTATAATGACAACACTATTCTCATTGTCTAGATATGTAGGGTTATTAGACATAGAGTTATTAGACATAGTTTCTAAATAATCATTGATTCACAGTGCTAATCCTGCCAAAGTAGCAGATCTCGCATCGCCCATATCTTGTTTAATTCGGTTTACTTGTTCATGAAGTTTCTGAATGGTAGTTTCTATAGTTGCGATTGATTGTTGATATTGTTGTGCAATAGTTTCAATGGTTTTTTGTTTTGCATCCTGAATTTCTGCAACCTTTGTTTTCCATTTTTTCATAGTTTCTTCATGATCAATATAGAGGGGTCTGAGAATTTGTTGTATTTCCTGTGCGGAATTTAAGGTATCTTGGAATGACAACTGTTTTGCTGTTGTTGCTAATAATTCTTCTACTTGAGTTGTGGTTTTATTTATATCCTCTTGATACACATGAGACAAAGAATATTTTCTAAATAATTTTATTGTATAAGTAAGTAATGATTTTATCCATCTAAATGGCATTATGAGATAAGAAAAAGGAACACTTAAAGTTGAAAGACTAACAGATTCAATAATGAGTTCTCCAACTACGGTTGCAGGGATAATCAATATTCTAGCTAATGCCTCTGGGTTTCCTGCAATAGCATAAATTGGGGAATCCTCAGGGATAATATTGAGTAACGAATTAAAAACATACAAAATAGCAACTAATCCGGTCATCCCTAATGAAATAAACAAGAGTTTCTTCATAAAAGAATCATCAACCCATTTCCTTTCTTGTAAAGCAGATAGTAAATAATGAAAGAGTCCCACAATCAAACCTACAAAGAAAACGGCAATAATTACACTAAACCATATAGGAATTTCTCATCAGAATAATGAAGCAATACTATCTCCAATAGCAGAAACTCATAGAAACTCCTGAAAGATATTCATTCCAAAAAACATATCATAACAAAGTATCAAAATAAGGAAAAATAATCACATGAGATCTTTCCCATATTTTATATCAGATTTTGGATATACATATTCTTCCAAGTTTGATTTTATTTTTTGTGTTAAGCTTTTTTGTGTTTCCAGATATTGTTGCTTTTCAGTATCTGTGACAAAAGTGAGCATTTTCTTCATTTCTCATTTTACATGCTCAATCATAGCTCCTGAGTATTCAGATACATCCTTTATCAAACTAACGAGTATTGTATCAACTTTCTTGATCTTTTCTGTGTCCAAAGATTGATATGCCTGATAATCAGCATTACAGGCTTCTATTTCTCTATCATATTTTTCTGTTTCCAACGATTGTTTTCTTGTTTGTTCATTAGTTAGATTTTGTCTCTGTCTTGTATATTCTCCCATTTGTTCCTGTAAATTATTGATTTTATGTACTGCTTCTTCATTTTGCTTTTCCAAAATACTTTCTACTTGATTGTTTAGAAATCCATTGAATGCTGTAGCATTCCCAAAAGAAGCTACTCCTGACAAAGGTAATGCAATTTTTCACTGATCATACCCCACTTGTTTTCTTTTATCCCAAAAGTAATAGTCTAGTCTTTTCATTGATAAAATAAATTAAGAAGTAAAATGTGTATCACAACCTTCAAAAATCTGTTGGTATACCGTAGCCATAAAAGGATTGAAGGTAGGTTCCGGATTAAGACCGATAAAAGTAATATTAGGTCTTCATTCTATACAATGGACAAAATGTTTATTCAAAATTTCAGCTGCATTTTTTCGGTAATCAGCAATCCATATACGATTATTATTAAAAGTGATTTCATTCATTTGAGGAGTAGGGTATTGTTTAGCCTTACTGTTGTAGGGAAAATCAGCTTTGTTTTCTCTAATTCCTGCAGTTTTTGCATTCAAATTTTTGAGTAGATCACGAGAAGTAGAGGATTGTAATTGAAATTCTCCATCACTAAATATATAAATTTCATCCAAATCATAAAAAACACTTCCGTTAGCAATATTGAGATAATCCAAAAGATAAAAACCTGAATGGCTAGTATATTTCGTAGATGATGCTTTTAATTTATTAGCCAAAGCTTGTACACTTGGACACTGAAAAGTCTTTTCTGAACCGATACACTCATCCAACGATACCTTCTCTCCGTCCTTTAAATACACAACTTCAAAAGATCATCCGTGCATATTCATAATTCCTCCTTTTACTCCACCTGCATCTGGTGAAAATTTAATATCTACTGTTCCCTTATCTGTTGTTCATTTTTTTAAAGTAATAGCAGGGAGAAAAATTGATTTATCAACAGTTAGAGTAAAATATTCCATATTGATAATTGGTTCACTTCACATTCCAAAAGAAAATACAAAACCTACTTTATATGTTTGGTTATTTGCTCCATGTTGCTGAAGAAAATTAAGAGCATTTTGTAAATTTATTGCAGGAAGGTCTTTATTTAAAACTCCGTCTTTAGAAAAAGAATATGAATTATCAATGATAATACCTATGTTTTTACTACTATTGTTTATGTTGTTTGCTGTATTGTATATTAAGGGTATTTCACTTCCATTATTCAATTTATCTACAAATTCTTCCTTAAAATTAGCTTTATCAATATGATTGATGTGACCCAAAATGGTGTCTCATTCTTCAAATTGATATCACCTATTCTCATCATTATATACTAATTTTATTGGCGATTTATCATCATTACTAATTGTCACTGGATGGAAGTCTATATTCTGAGAATTTGTTTCAGAATCTCAAGTATTTTCTTTTCGAGGCTTCCATCACAGTAATAGGGCAAAAAGTACTATAATAATAGCAATCCAAATCAGTCATGAAACTCGTTGTCTGATTTCTGGTAGGTTTGGTAGTTTCTTTTCAGTAGAATTCAAATCCCAAGGATAGTCTTCGCTTTTGGGTTCTAGTTCATCTTCAAATAATTTTGGATGAGAAGAAATATATTCCTCAATTTCCTCACGAGATTTAATCCCTTTTGCTAAATGCTCGTTGAGAAAGTCTGATTTTTTGTATTTTTTTTCCATGAAATAAAAAGACATAAAAGTAAAAAAAATCGAGTTGCCAAACCAATATCCATTAGAACAGAACTAGAATTATCTGTTAATAAGGGAGCGATGATTATATCAATCGCCCTAATTTGCTAATTCTTCATTCAGATTTTTTTCTAAATGTTGAAATGAATATTGATTTGGCAACCAACTTATACAGATTTCAGGTTAAATTGCAAGAAAAATTATAAAAAATCTGATTTTGTATGGATTTTCCCAACCATCAAATAAGCAAAAAAGAATGAGTCCTATTAGTGGTATAGAGAGCATAGAGATAAGTTCCATATTGCTTAATAAGCAGATAAAAAAATCTGATTACGGATTGAGGTTGGCTTGCTTATGAAGTTGGGGATAATTATCTCGTACGAATTGCTGTACAATCGGTACGAGAGATAGTCCGTTCTCCAACATTTCCTTCAGCTTGTATTTGTTTCCAGATACTGCGGAGTCTACCATACGATGGAGCGACTCATCCGCCACAACAATAATGTTGTTAGGTTCAATATTATATATTGGGAACATTTACTTGCCAAGAATATGGGCAAAACATCGAGCTTGTGGCTCTAGGATGTACTTGCCTGTAAGCTGACATTTACCCTCTGCCTGTTCATAACAGTATTTGAAGAGGGTGCATTGTTGCACAAATTCTGGCATAACTAAAAACTCCCAAACTAAAGTTTAGGAATACATCCATTTACTACCATACGTCTGTAATTATACGAGAGTAGGGGAGTTTTGCAAGTGATTGATAACATTTAGTTATATACTTTTTAATATTTTATATTTCTTTTAGTTTACTTTTTATTAAAATATGTTTTGTATGGTGGTTGGATATGATTTTATATTGATTATATTCAACAATGGAAGACATTATCTATAAGTTTACAGTTTTTCTTAAAAAAAACTGATTTTCCTATTCTGCTACTTACTCATACAATTTAGCTATATCTAAATTTGTACAGTATTGGCAGAGTAGGGGAGTAGTAATTGCTCCCGAACTTATCACTTTTGATATGATAGAGGAGCGGAAGGGGAGTATGAATAATAACGAAAGAACCGTAAACCAATATCTTTTTTGAATAAGAAAATTTCTCTTTTTCTGTGGGATTATAGATTATCAGGTAATAAATTATAAAAAAATCCTGATTTACAAAGAATTTAGACCAGAAAAAGACTACGTATCTAAATTACAGATGGAACAATATTTAGATATTGTACAAAATTGAAAGTGAAATTATCTTTCTAAAATAAGAGATTTTATAATCATCAAAACATTATGGACAACAGGGATGAGAATTTCCGAATTGTTATCTATTCAATTTAAAGATTTAGCTTTAGACGGTAGCGTAAAAATATTAGGGAAAGGTAGAAAAATTAGAACAGTGTTTCTTATGAATGAGGTAATAAAGCAGATGAATTTTTATCGTTATGTAAGAGAAGAAACAAATCTGATTTCTGATTATGTTTTTGTATCTCACGGAAGAAGTTCACGATGAAAAAGATTATCAAGAAATTCTGTAGAGAAACTTTTCCAAAAAATAAATAAAAAGCTGTGAATTACTCAACATCTAACACCGCATTCATTTCGTCATTGATTTGCAACAGAAGTAATTAGAAGGTGAGGAAATTTGGTTGATTTACAGCACGCTTTGGGGCATTCTAATATAGCAACTACTTCAACGTATCTACATTCTAGTACAGAAAGAATTAAAAAACTACAGGAATTAGTAGTTTAGTGTTTAATATTGTGCAAAGTAATAAAAATAAAGGTAATTTATACCTATGTTTTGAGAATTAAATAAAAAATCTCTTGCAATTCTATCTTATTCGGTTATAATTCTTTTAGCGATATGGAATAATTGTATTGATTAGCAACTTAGGTTGCTGTAAAAAAATCTGCTTTAAGGTTGCACAAGATACATTGTGCAATGTATAGGATAGAGACTCTACAAAGCAGATACAACTGCTTTTCATCCTTCCTATCAAATTCACATAAACATTTCAATTCATTATCACACAAGCATTGTAAAAGAATAAAGTAAAATTGCAAGAGCATTTTTATTTTTTTCAGTTTCATCTTCCAAATAAAGCTTACCAACTAACATAAAATTCCTGTTCAAATTCGTGCATTTTTTATCCTCACCCGCCTTACCTTCAGCTCCATCAAAAAAATCACCAAATTTGAAATCATTTAAATGCTTAATTCTGACTTTTAATCTCTGTTTTCTTTTCTGTTTTGTCTATTGTCTACATCTGTCTATATTCACTAAAAAAACCATTTGCAACAGTAATGAAAAATTTTTTTATGATGTTTTCTACTCAAAATGCTCCTGATTTTCTTACCTTGCACAATATGAAAAAATCAACAACATTCTTGCAACGTTCTACATTTGCAATTTCATAAAAGATAATTTGCATTTCCAAAAAAAACGAGTATACTTTGAGAGTACTTTTTTATTCTCCCTCCCCTTCTCCGATGAAACTTCGCCAACTCAAAATCTCAAACATTCTTAGCTTCCCTTATGTTGCCGACTTGCCAACGATGGAAAGTATCAATTTTGATGATAAGGCTATGAATACTATGCACATTCTCATTGGTGCAAACGGCTCTGGTAAAAGTAATTTTATTGAAATCATCAACCAGTTTGTAAGAAATCTTATCCTCGACTATACCTTTGATAAAACACTTTTACAAGAACAAAAAAAATCTGACTACCAAAACGCTATCCAACTTTCCCCCAAAAAAACCTCCAGATTGACCAAAAATTCAAAAACTCAAGATAAACCAGCGGGCATCGAAATTACGCTTGAACTGTTTGAAAATGATTTTGAAAACATTGGATTTGTCTGTAAATATACCGATACGATTAACCATATTATTGCTAAATATAGCAAACTTGCTTACAGATTTCCTCATTATCGCATTGAAGACATTGTCCAACAATGCAAAATTATCCATATTTGTGCGGATTTCTCGGAAAAAGACCAATCGTTCACCATTCAACAAGACAAGCTTTCTCCCCTGGAACTTTTTACGCTCATTTGCATTCAAGAGCAGGAATTGCTCTATATTTGTATCAGAATTTTTAATGAATTTGAAAGATATACGCTTGAACAAACAGAAAGAAAAAGCTGATTACCAAAATGCGGGACTAGCAATAATGAAGAAAGAATGCGGTATCCTCTCAAAAATACGTTCAGCATTATTTCTAGTAAAAGAGATGTAAATGCCCGAAAATATTTGAATGATTGCAGAGAATTTGATAGTTATATCTTCTGATTGAAAGACCAAATTACTCAAAATCTGGAAGGGTTTTACAAAGTGCTGTACAAAATTCGAACCATTATCAATAAAAATTCCCAAGAAATTATCTTGAATGCTTCTGAACATCTCGTAGATGAAAGTATTGAAACCAGACTGTATAATTCAGATTTTTGGAAACAGTTGAGCAAAACCATCAAAAGATTTCTCAATAAAGACCTTTTTATTGAATATATCCAAGGAGAAATCAGTCTCAAACTCAAAAATGAACACGGAGATATGTTTTATTTTTCTGATTTGAGTGCTGGGCAACAGTCCATTTTGCTCATTCTGTTTGCTATTTATGGAAATGATTTGAAGGATGGATTTATGATTATTGATGAACCAGAACTGCATATTCATCCGCAATTGCAAAAAGAATTGGCAATTTTGCTCAATCAACTGAGTGAAGAATATTGAACGCAATTTTTCCTCTCTACCTACTCTGCCCTCTTCATCAATGAAGAAAATATTACGAATGTTTACAGATTTCAAAATGAACATAATGCTGATGAAACTCAGGTTTTTAATCCTCATTTACATATTGCTTCCGATGACGCTAAATTAGTTCATTTATTGAGATACGAGAATTTATCGAAAATCTTTTTTGTGGATAAAATTATTCTCGTGGAAGGAGATTCAGATGGATATTTTTTTGCTCATTATCTGAAATGGCTTCAAGAACAACCGTGATGGGAAGATATCGTGGGAAGTTATGAACTCATAAACATCAATGGAAAAGGTTCGTACAAATCTCGACACAGATTTTTGAATAAATTTGGGATTGAAAACTATTTTATTGGCGATTGGGACAATACGGTGGATTATGGATTTTTTACACAAAAGGAGATAAACAAATATTATCAGCTGGCGAATAGGCATATTAAGAACTATAAAGGGAGAGGAGAAGGCTGAGATTACTACAACAGATTGGTATATGCTATTAAGAAGTATTATCCTCAGAAATTTAAACAAATCATTGAAGGGATTGAGGATTTGTACAATGATAATATTTTCATTTTAAAATTGGGAGCAATTGAGAGTTATCCCTGACTAGAAAGAAAAGGTTTGCAATATATGGTCAATTTTGCAAATTATGATTTTGCGAATTGGTTGCTTAATCCGAAATTTAAGCCCCAAAGAAAGGAACTGGAAGAAATTTTTGGAAGGATGTTTGGAAAGGTGGAAAAATAATAAAAATTGAATAAAATATCAACAATATTATTTATTAGTAATCATGATGGCATTAAAAGATCCTCAAAATCTAGGATCTTTAATTCGATGTTCAAGTTCAACTTTACTCTTTTTTTCGTAGTGATTATCTTTACTCTGGGGGTTCATATAAAAAATAATGTCTCATTCTGCTCTGCATAAGGTCATATAATGTACTCCATTACAAATAATTACTCTTTCTCCCTGTTTCATCTTTTCTATCATTTCATCAATGGATAATGAGGTTCTTTTGATACATGCTTTATCTTCTTTTATTTTTGACTTAAAAGTATTTCGTCTATTACTTTGATTGAATTGCTCTTTTATAATTTTAATTATAGGGTCTATACTCGTGTCATTTTCTGCTTCTTCTAATGGAAGAGTGGTGTACCAAGTTGCTTGTAAACCATTTTTCTCACAAAATGAAATTATTTCAGTCGGAAATATTCAAACATTAATCTCTTTTCATATTTCTTGATTAAGTTCATCAGTAGATATTTCCTTTCCATAAGACCTAAACACAGCTTCTAGTGAAATCGTCCCACACGAACCATCTCGATTTTGTCTTTTAGGACAGGAAATTATATAAGGAATATCAAATATTGCTTGTCTACAGGCTTCTTCATCTATTTCGGTTGGTTTTTTCTGTCAATTGATTCTTTTTTGAATTTTCACACGATACTTATTTATTTTATCATAGAATAGACGAAGAAAAGGAGAGTTTTTTTTTAGCAAGTTGGATTTTTCTATTACATTTGATATTTCCATTAAGTATAATTGGTTATATAATAAAAGAACATTTAATTATACTAATTATATATTATTTGTCAATTTTTTTGACATTTCTTTATTTCAAATACAAAAAGTATCTACAATATAATATTTGATTTGGCTCTTGATTACAATTCGCAAAAGAGTATAAATAGACATGCGAATTAAAAACAGTAATCTCAGTTGATTTAAAATGAAAAAAATATTGAAGTATTTTTCTATTGATCCATAGATATTCAATAATTTCTCTTTCTCATTTGCAAAATTATCCCTTTTTTGTAGTAGTACTTGGCATCACTAATATTTTTAAGATGTAAAATGAACATTTATTATTTTACTGATTAGTGGTGCATTTTGAATTATAATTTTTCTCATTTTTCATCATCTTGCTTTTTCTTTCTATTTCAGTATACCCTACATACTTTATCATTTTTCCCCTTGATGTAATGGCATTTGAAAATCCCCATCTTACCGACCCGAGAGAATACCTTCATTATCTGCTCAAAATCCATATCGATTATGCAGCGTCAGACTCTTATTTCACCTTTAATGAAGAACCTGCCTTGAGAGTTAATGATGAAATTTATAGACTCGTAGGATTGGATAAATTTTCCGATGAAATGCTTACTGGCATTAGTGATGCCTTGATGGATGAAACGGATAAAAAACTTTTCACAGAAAACCTGAGTGTTGATATTGGATATATCGCTCACAATCGTAGATTTAGGATAAATATTTCCCAGCAATCCAACCATTTGATGATTGTTTTTAGGTTGTTCGCCGAAAAAGTCCCAACACTCGAAGACCTCGCATTGCCACCAGTTTTTAGACAACTTATGCAAAAAACAAGCTGAATTATTTTCGTGGCTGGTCCTACCGGTTCAGGAAAATCTACTACCCTCGCAGCAATGCTTGAAGAAATCAATCTCACCAAACAAAAACATATTATCACCCTTGAAGACCCGATTGAATATCTGTTCACTCCCAAAAAATCTCTCATTGAACAGAAACAGCTTTGAAAAGATTTCACCAGCTTTGCATTAGCAATGAAATATGCATTGAGACAACGTCCCGATATTATCCTTTTTGGAGAAGCAAGAGACCCTGAAGGGATTAAAAATGCTATTGCCCTTGCCGAAACCTGACATCTCGTGCTTACCACTATTCACGCAAGGTCTGCGATGCAAACCGTAAATAAAATCATTTCAATGTTCCCTGCTGACGAACAGTCCCAAGTGAGAAATCAGATTTCTGATAGTATGTCTGCCATCATTGTTCAGAAATTAGCAAAAAAAGTCTGATGAGGAATGCTTCCTGTCCAAGAAATTCTGCTTACCACTACCGCTGTAGAAAATATCATCAGAGAAAACAAACTCAATCAGCTCAACAACACTATTTATAGTAGTAGAAATATGGGAATGCAATTACTAGAAGACCATATCGTTTACCTTGCCAGTAAAGGACTTATTGACCTCAATAGTGCGGTGAATATCGCAAATGATACGGATTACTTGCTGAGAGAATTGCAAGCGAAAGGACTTTTACATCCTGCTCCTGCTGCTCCAGCTCCTCAAACGCAATAATTTATTTCTTCCTCCTTTTTTCTTATGATTGACCCTACAAGTGAAACTGCCTTGCCCCCATCAACAGGAGGATGAACGCCCCTTCCTCCCCAAGCTCCTGAAACACCTTCTTCTCCTACTCCAGAAAGTCAGCCTTCTTTTTCTGCTTGAACTTCTTCACTGTTCCAGCCTGTTGCACCACTTGAAAGTCTCGCAAAAGACACGCTCACTTCTGGGAAAACACTTATCAATGAATTCACCCAAGTCTGAACCGATACGTTTCAAAATCTCGGAACTATGATGGCGGAACCCGGCAAGCTTTTTCAGCCAACCAAAGCTGTTGCTACATTAGGTGGCTTTGCTAAAGATGTTGCGGTCGCTGGAGTAGAAAGTGCAAAAACCTTGGCAACCGATACGATAGGATTAGCGACGGGAGCAGTAGGAGATATGCTACAAATGGGAAAAGACGTTGCAAATATTTGGACAGAACCGCAAACAGGAGAGGGACTTTTCCAACCAAAGAAACCGTTGGAAGAGCTCACGAGCATTGGTTCTAAAGTACTAAAAAGCTGAGTAGCTCTGGCAGGAGGAACGGTAGGAACAGGTGCAAATATAGTAAAGAAAGTGATTTGAACAGGGACAGAACTTTTGAAAAAAGGATTGGGAATTTTTAAAAAGAAGAACCCTTAGCATTATTTTATCTAACATACCATATCTAATGTATTATATTTTTATGGACGAATGATGAGATTTATGATTTGATTTTACAAAAACAAAAACTAGTCGTTATTTTGTGATGACTTTTCTTTTGGTGTATAATAAGAAACCTTTAGAAAAAATTGTAAAAAAACTTTTTTATGGATTAACAAAAAAGCAAATCAAGAAATCGTGATGAATATTACACGCTGTGCAAGAATTACCTGAAACAAATAGTAAATTTTTACAACTTTGTAGCAAACAAAAAGATATTAAAATTATGGCTCTCTACATCAAAAAAACACCATCTTATAATCCAAATTCCAATGAGAAACATATTCTCTATAATCATATTGCTAGTATTCTATTAAAAAAATTGGTAGAAAAAAAGATACTATCAACAAATGAAAGTATTGAATTTATCGCTTCTCGTAGAGAAACTAAAAAAATGCTTAATACAATGTTTATTTCTTGTTTATGGGAAACTGCAAAAAAAGCAAATTTGAATATAAAAATTTCTATCAAACCACCTCAAGAAGAAAAAGGATTACAAGTAGTAGATGTACTCTGTTGGAGTATCTATCAAAAATATGAACATCAACAACAATATTATAGTAGTATTATAGCATCCCAAATTATCATTCTTGAAGAATTGAAAAACCCCATACGCACGCTACCCTAATTGAATAGGGATCGAGACAGGGAACCTACGGAGCCCCTACGTATGAGGATTTACTTTCGTTAGAAAGTATACTCAAAAAAAAATAAAAATCAAGTAAAAATTAACGAAAGAAAATTATGGTAAAATAAAAAATACTATACCCCACATTTTCAAATGTCAACTCATTACCTCTTGCAAAAGCCAGTTCTTTTCGTATAGTAAAATCAAATTTATTCATTCCTTGTTGAATAATGCCAAAATCTCCCCTCATCAAACTTCCTAATATTTGACCAACTTCTGCAGAAGCTTTAAAAAAAATCTGAATTACCACACCAGAAGAATTTCTTGCAAGAGACCCTTATGAAGTCTTTTATGCATTAAAAACAAAGGTAGACCCAACTCTTTGTCGCTGTGTATTGGCTAGTATTGTCGGAGCAAAACAAGGAGTGAAACGAAATACTATACGTATCACTGCAACACAAGAATTTGAAAAACGTTATTCCGAAATGCAGTGGAAAACGGTCCGAAAATGATGTTAAGATACTATTGATATAATGAACTTTTTTTTACTTTTTTGTCTTCTATAAATGCCAGAAAACGAAACACCTCTCCTCCCTGCAAATCAGGAAATCAACCATCCCTTGGAAAAGGAAATCTCCCAATCCTACATTGATTACTCAATGTCCGTCATCGTGTCCCGTGCCTTACCTGACACCAGAGATGGACTCAAACCCGTCGTGAGAAGAATTCTCTACGCGATGTACCAAACCAATAACTTCTTCAACCAAAAGCATAAAAAATCTGCAAGAATTGTCGGAGAAGTAATGGGAAAATACCATCCTCACGGAGATAGCTCCATTTATGAAGCGATGGTACGTCTCGCTCAACCGCGAGCAATGAGGTATCCTCTCGTTGATGGACAGGGAAACTTTGGCTCAATTGACGGAGACGGAGCAGCAGCAATGAGGTACACCGAAGCCAGAATGACCAAACTCGCAGAAGAAATGCTCGCTGACATCGAACAAGATACCGTAGCTCGAAGAGACAATTTCGACGCAACCGTCCAAGAACCCGTAATGCTTCCGACCAAATTCCCCAACCACCTCTGCAATGGAACAATGGGAATTGCCGTAGGAATGGCCACCAATATGGCACCACACAATCTCAATGAAGTATTGGACGCCAGCCTTTTATTACTCCAGAAAGAAGGAAAAGAAATTCCAAACACTTTCGCTACCGAAACCACTGATAACGTATCCCCCTGAGAAGGGGGAGACTCCGACGAAGTCGGAGAGGGGGTTTCTACACAACCTATGGTAAAATATGAAGTCAGCATTGATGAAATTATGGATATTATCAAAGGACCAGATTTTCCTACCTGATGAGTAATTTTCGACCCAGCAAATATCAAAGAAGTCTACAAAAGAGGAAAAGGCTGAATTGTCGTTCGCGGAAAAACCCATACAGAAGTGTACGAAGACTCCCACGTAATCGTGATTGATGAAATCCCGTATTTCGTGAATAAATCTTCCCTTGTGGCAAAAATCGGTGAACTCGTCGTGGACAAAAAAATTGACGGTATCGCCGACATCAGAGACGAAAGTAATAAGAACAAAAATAGAATTGTTCTCTACCTCCGCAAAGGAGTTGACCCGGACGCCATTTTGATTTTGCTCTACAAATTTACTGAATTGCAAACCAATTTTAATATCAATAATGTTTCCCTCGTGGACAATGCCACTCAGCCGAGATTGCTCAATATCAAGGATTTATTGATGGAATTTGTTTTGTTCAGAAGGGAAGTGGTCTTCAAAAGGTCTACCTTCCAGCTCAATAAAGCCAAAGACAGACTGCATATTCTCGAAGGACTGAAAAAAGCGATTGATATTATTGATGAAGTGATTGCGACGATTAGAGCTTCAGAAAGCAGAGCAGAAGCAAAAAATAATCTGATGACCACGTTTGAATTTTCTGAAGCACAAGCTGAGTACATCCTCCAAATGAGATTACAATCTCTCGTTGGATTGGAAATCCAGAAAATTACCGATGAAATCGAAGAGAAAAAAAGGCTGATTACCGAACTCACGGAAATCATCAATAACCCTGCGAGACTCGATGAAATCGTTGCAGAAGAATTCGCCTACATAAAAGCCAAATACGGAGACGAAAGAAAAACGGAAGTTTCCGACAATACCGAAGTCTACAATATCGCTGGAAGTATCAAAGCTTTACAAGCCCAAGCTGACAAAATCAAAGAAGATGTAATTTGCCGAATTGGAAATGACTTTTCACTCAGAGTTTTATACCAATCTAGAGTACAAGTCATCCCAGAAGAAACGCTTGATTTAATCTACACCCAAAACCAAGACAAACTCATCATCATTACCGACCTCGGAGAACTCGTGGTGCAGAGATTGAAAGACTTTGGAGGACTGACAATGGCAAAACCTGCCATCAATCTCAAAAAACACTTTGCGTTAAAAGGAAAAATCGTGTTTGCCAAAACTTTGCATTTCTCTTATGACCATCTCGTATTTCTGACGAACCAAAATAATATCAAAAAGATTGACAAAAATCTCGTTCTTTCCTTCAAAAAGTTTCCGACGATTATTATGAATTTACAACCAAAAGAAAAAATTCTGAGTGTAGAAGCCGTGAATGATAGCGACAATATCGGTATTCTCACCAAACAAGGACGAATGCTCTTGTTCCCTGCCGCAGATATCCGCCCAATGGGAAAAACTGCTGGTGGAGTCAAAGCCATTGATTTGCAGGACGAAAGCGATGAAGTAGCCAATCTTTTCTTACACAAAGGAGAACCTTTCATCCTTATTCATTCTGATAAAAACGGAAAACTGCTTTCTCTGGAAGATTTGAGAATTTGGAAACGTGCCAGAAAAGGACAAGTCGTGATGACAGGAAAAGAAACTTTGGAAGGTGGAATTTCCATTATTGAGGGAGCTGTACGTATCAGATTTGATGATGGAAGTATGAAAACGCTGCATTCCAACGATATTCGTCTTGATGAACCAGAAACGCCACTGCACAAAATGGTTGACCAGCACATTGATGTAATTTATCGTCCACGAGAAGAAAAAGAGGAAAATATTAAGTATAAAGAAGAGAAGAAAAAATCAGAATGACAAAGCTGACCCAATTTATTTGAGGTAACTGATGAAGAGTCAGCTTCTTCAACTGATGAAGTTTCTGAGGAATGAGAGGAAATTTGATGAACTGTGGAGTAAATCTAAAGTCAAATATTAAATATCTAAATACATTCAAGAAGGAATACTTAATGGTGGAAATATTTCGTGATTGAGTTAGTGGTACTTTACTATAATCTTATACAAATAAATCAACAATCTATTTGGTCGTCATCATTACCTCCTACATAAAGTTTTCGAGTAGTTCTTCATAAGGTTTCCCATCAATAGGTTTCAACACCATTAGGGGTTGCCCACTCTGTTTTTGTAGTAGGTGTAGCATAACAGTATTCACTACATTCTGCACAATATCATCCTTTGGTTGAGTACGTTACACTATTGATAATACAAAAGTCTACATCTGAAACTGTATAGCTTTCTGATGCTCCTCCTACATTTCTTGAATTTAATCCAACGTACATATATTGAGGAGATGATGAAAGATTACCAATGGTACTACTGAGGGTATTTATACGATTGGTCAAATTAGTATTATTAGTATTAACGGTACTACTGAGGGTATTTATACGATTAGTCAAATTAGTATTATTAGTATTAACGGTACCACTGAGGGTATTTATACGATTGGTCAAATTAGTATTATTAGTATTAACAGTACCACTGAGGGTATTTATACGATTGGTCAAATTAGTATTATTAGTATTAACGGTACCACTGAGAGTATTTATACGATTGGTCAAATTAGTATTATTAGTATTAACAGTACCACTGAGTGAATTTATACGATTAGTCAAATTAGTATTATTAGTATTAACAGTATCATTGAGGGTATTTATACGATTATTTACCGTTAAAATACTATTTACAATTCCTGAAACTTTATCAACCAAATAATCCCAATTACCAGCTGTAAGTTGATGACCAGCTTTGTCTGACTTTATTTCATCCAGTGACGAGGGTAAAGCTAAGGTGATAATTGTCCCGCCTAGAAGTACGACCGACACAAAGATAACTACGCTGACCAAAGACTTCAAACACCGTTCCTTGCAGTGTTGAAAAAGAGTTGTTTTTTTCATTGGAATAGAAAGAAAAATATAAAAAGCACCCTGCTAATGGGTGTCAATAATCGAATATCTAGAAATGTTGGAATTTCTATCTACCAGACTAATCATAAGCAAGAGTGCTTTGGTGGTCTGATAAACAAAAAACTTTCCTAATTTTCCAAAAAAATCATTTCTAATTCGATTATTGACGACGACATAGTATACATTTGTAATAAAAAATCAAATCTTTTTTTCTGCTGGAAGTTTACCTAGCAAATCCCTATTTCGCATCTTTTTTTCTGCTGGAAGTTTACCTAGCAAATCCCTATTTCGCAATAAAATTTTCTCTGACCCATACCACTAGGTAAGTAGTTGTTCTAAGTTTTATGCAATGTAAATTATATCTATTTCTCAGAAAACCACAAATTTTAATTGAGATTTTATGGGAAATTCTTCCAGTATTTCTTGCATTTACGGAAAAAATAATCTAAAAGTTTCCGTCTTTTACGGAAATAATTAAAAAATTAAAATACGATGAAAAACATTTTTTCCCTTTACTTCACTTTCATTTGAAATTGCTTCCCAAAACCATATACCATAAGTATCTCAAAACCAGCTTTTTATCTTTTTTCCCCTCCATTCCAATGAAAATCACGATTGAACTTGCTAAACTCGTTGATGTGGTAGACATCGCAACTCGCTTTGTTTCCAAAAATTCAACCCTCCCCATCCTCCAAAACATTTACCTCAAGGCATCTATCGATAACCTCATCATCAGAGCTACAGATATGGAAAAATACGTGGAAATCGAAATCCCTTGTGACATCAAACTTGAAGGAGCAATTACCATCAATGCCAAAACCTTTCTGGACCTGTTGAGAACCATTGAAGAAAAAGAGGTGGAACTTTCCGTTAATCCTCAAACCAATCAAATGCTTATTCGCTCCGCAGAAGATGAATTTGAAATCAATGGAATTCCTGCAAGCGAATACGTTGCTCTCCCAGAAATCCCCCAAACCAATATGATTACGCTGGAAACCCAAAGTTTCATTACCGGAGTGGAAAGAGTGGAATATACTATTACCGAAAAAAACTTTTCTCCTGTGTTAACGGGAGTACTCATCAAAACCAAAACAGAAACAAGTGGAGGAAAAAAATTAGTCTTTGTGGGAACAGATTCGTTCAGGATTGCGGAATTCAAAATCCCTTCAAATATTGAGACAGATTTTTCTCTGATTATCCCCAAAGTGGCTATCAATGACATCAAAGCCATTGCCAAATATGCTGTGGAAAAAGAGGTTCCCGATATGCAACTCAAATATTCTGAAAATCTGATTGCCTTTGCCTATAGCATTGAGGACATCAAAATTACGGCAACTTCTCTGCTCATCCAAGGAAATTTTCCTGACTATGAAAGAGAAGAGATTATGCCGACTACCTTCACTACTACTATTCTGGTAGATAAATCTCTGTGTGAAAAAGCTATCAAAAAAATCTGAATTCTGACCAAAGATATCAATAATTTTATTCAGATTGAAACCCAAGGAGATAGCGTGGTGATTTCTTCAGGGAAAACCGATAAAGGAGCTGGGAAAACCAAAATTAACGCTATCATTGAAGGGGAACAGATGACGTTTGCGGTGAATGGAAGATACATTACGGATTTTGTGAGAGCAATGGAAAGTGAAGAGCTGGTTTTTAATCTCGTTGACCACCAAAAACCGATGATTATCACCGACAAAGGAAATGATGTGTACAAATATGTAGTCAGACCGTTGATTAGCAATTAGCATTTTATTTCTCTTTCTATAAGCTGTGAATAATAGAGCATTTACTATGGTAGAAATTGTCATCGTCATCACCATCATTGGTATCCTTTCCATAGGAATTGCTCCTTTTTTTGATAATAATGAAAGGACAAAGCTCTATAAAGCTGAAACCTGCATCAACGAAATTGATGGAAAAATCAAAAACTTTGCTAATGCTGCACTCACCAGCAAACAAATCAGAATAGGAACAGAGAAAGTATTTCCGGATTACTACCTTATCGAGTTCCAGACCGGAAGCCAAACTATTGTTTTCAAGGCAAAAACTTGAGCCACTGCTACCTTTCAGCATTATGAAACGTGGTCGCTTTCCACAGGTTGCACCAAAGAACGTGTCAGTTTTGAGTTTGGAAGTGGTACTTCATTGTCAGGTATTACGATGAATAGAGGATTTCGCCAAATCCAACCCAGCGAACTGTTTACGTTTTCTTTGGATAATAATACAAAATTTATAGGCGAAATTGTAATGAATGTTTGCCTTGGTGATGATGGCTGTTCCCCTTCGTATGCTTCCAAAGCATTTGTTAAACGGAAAGTAGATAGTAGGTCTCAAGGAATTTACCTCAAAAAATGTCTTTTTTATACTGAAACCGACGCTAATAAATGTGAGCAGCGAGAAACTTAATTGACACCCTAAATGCCCAGCATTATCTGCTTTTTTATAAATTGATGCACTATCCCGTTCCCAAAATACTGGAACCGTTTTTAGAAGGAAAAAAAAACTGACCTTCTGTTTATTTTTATCCCGAATATCGCAAAAAACTTTCCCCACAAACCTTATCTTCAATAGCTACCAGCTTCTCCCGAACTCATAAAAATCCACTTATGAACGATTATCTTTCTGAAATCGAAAAATACGCCACTCTTTACAAATCCCTTCCTTTCGTGGAAGAAATCTACCTTTGCAACTCGATTACTTTCAACGCCCTTCACGAACATTCCGACATTGACCTTTTTATTATCACCCGCCCCGGTAGAATTCGAACCGCAAAATTTCGAGCAATGGTGATGTTTACTTTCGCAGGGATTAAGAGGTCATTGAAAAAAAAAGAAAAAAAAGTCTGTCTCAGCTTTTTCATTACTGCTGATTATCAAAATTTATATGCCCTTTCTTTACCTCATTTGGATATTTATTTAAGTTATCGAATTCAACATCTCGTTCTTCTCTATCATGTTGAAACTACGAAACCACCAGAAATTTTCAAAAAAAATAAACGAGTGCAGGGCATTCTTCCCAATTATCCGGGTAAACAATGTATTTTTTTGGGCAATCAAGTGTTCAGCTGAAAAACAGCATTTAAAAAGCTGATAGAACGAATGGGAAAAGGTATTATTGGAGATATTGGAGAGATGTTCGTGAAACTACTTCAGCTTTTTGTTATCCGTTTGAAAATTTTACGAGACCCGGAGAGAAACAAAGACGTCATCGTTAACGACCAAATGTTGAAATTTCATCAAGACATTAGAAAAAAAGTCAGCTTGAAGTATAGCATACTGATTAAGAAATAAGCTATCTTCAATCCGACTTATTATATATGGTCTCTTAACTCTTTTGAAACTTCAGTTTTGGCTCAAGGTTCAGAGGATACCAAATGGAGTGGTATTGACTGTTCTACTTCTTTTACTGAAGGGAAAAACATTCTCTGTGATAAAGAATTATTAGCAGAAGAGATAACACTTTCGCCGGTTGCTTCTTCGATAGTATGATGCCAATTTTTAGTAAACTATTACTGTGGATAATAAAACACTTCCTACTTGTCCCAATTTAACGGAAAGACAAAAGAACAATATTCTTACAAGAAAGAGAACGCAATAAAGCCAATATACTATGTTCTTGAAAAAACATTTGCATAGAAAAACAAAAAATCTTGTAATTTCTTACGGTATCCTTATTATCCTTGTATGGAACATACAAATACGCTTACAATGACTCGTGATGAATTTGAACTCCGCTATAGGTCGTTTTGGGGAATGAGTACAAAATTTAACCTCAATCGAGACCAAGACTTGCTTTTGCAGTTAGTAAAAATTACCAATCAGGGAAACCTCAAAAAAAGTCTGGTGGAAACTTCACCTGATGATTTGAAACAGTTTACCTATCAGACGTATTCCCCTTTTAAAGTTGATTTCATCCAGCAACACAAACAGCTTTTCCCGGGGAAAGACCCCAGATTTTCGCTGGCAGATTATGTTGAACGTTTGGAATATGAACTGAAAGTGATTAAAGAAATGGGGTTTAATTCCTACTTTCTTATCGTTTCAGATTATGTAAGATGGGCAAAAGACCATCAAATTGTCGTGGGACCGTGAAGAGGTTCTGGAGCGGGTTCGGTATTGGCACGGTGTATTCAGATTACCGATGTTGACCCTCTGCCTTTTGATTTACTGTTTGAAAGGTTTTTGAACCCTGCGAGAATTTCGATGCCAGATTTTGATATTGATTTTGAAGATACATTGAGGCAACAGGTGATTGATTATGTGACAGAAAAATATGGTGAAGACAGAGTTTGTTCGATAGGTACGTTTATGAAAATGGCAAGTAAAGCTGCCTTTAAAGATGCTGCGAGAACATTGGGACTTCCGTTTGAAAAGTCAAATTATGTTTCCAATCTGTTGGTGGAAAAAATGGGACTTTTGGAAATGGTGCGTACTCCAGAAGGAAATGACGAACTCAAAAATCTCTATGAAACTGATGAAAAAGTCAAAAAAGCAATAGAATTCTGAGATGCATTGACGGGAAATATCAGACAATTGGGAGTGCACGCCTGCGGAATTATTATTGCACCTGAGCCCGTAAGCACCTTCACGCCAACGCAATATAATAAAGAAAATGACCATACCATTGTTTCGCAGTATGATGGACCTACGTTGGAATATATCGGACTTTTGAAGATGGATTTTTTGGGACTCAGAAATCTGTCTATTATCAAAAATTGTATCAAAATCATCAAAGCAAGAACGGAAAAAGACGGGAAACCGCTTGCGGAAATGTTCCAAAATTTTCTCACTACGATGAGTTTTGACCCTCCCTTGGATGATACGTTTACCTATGAAAAGGTGTTTAAGGAAGGAGACACTACCGGAATTTTCCAGTTTGAGTCACCGGGAATGAGGAGATTTTTAGTGCAATTGGAACCTACGTTAATTGATAATATTGTCGCAATGGTGGCGTTGTATCGTCCCGGTCCTATGGAATTTATTCCCACTTATATTGAAAGAAGGCACGGAAGGGAAAGTATCGAATATTTATATCCCGAACTCAAAGAACTCTTAACGAGAAAATATGGTGCAGAAGTGGCAGAACAAGAAAATAAAAAGCTGCGAGAAGATTTGGAACCGATTATGAAAGATACGTATGGAATTGCTATTTATCAGGAACAGTTAATGTTTTTGGTGCAGGCAATGGCGGGATTTACTTTGGGAGAAGCGGATTTACTGAGAAGGTGAATTGGAAAAAAGAAAAAAGAGATTATTGATAAAATGAAACAGGAATTTATCCAAAAAGGAGCAGCTTTCAGAGACTATAAACCAGAAACGACGAAAGAAATTTACGAAAGAATGATTGAACCGGCTGCTTCCTATTCGTTTAATAAATCTCACGCGGTCTGTTATGCACTGATTGCGTATCAAACTGCGTATTTGAAAGCCCACTACCCTATCGAATTTTATGCAGCATTATTGAGGTCAGTAGAAGAAGATACTGACACGCAGAGCTTTTATATTTCGGAAATTCAGTATCACGGCATAGAAGTGTTCCCACCGGATGTGAATATTTCGTTTAATCACGTCGCAGCTCTGGATGATAGCATCAGAATTGGATTTGCTTCTATCAAAGGGGTAGGATTGGATGTAGGGGAAACTATCCAACAAGAAAGACAAAAAAATGGAACATTCACGTCGTTGGAAGATTTTTGCAAAAGATGTGGCAATATTTTAAATAAAAAATCGTTGGAAGGAATTATCAAAGCGGGAGCATTAGACCAGTTTAATGACCGTAAAGTGCTGTTGGACAATTTGGAAGGGATTTTGGATTGGGTGAAAAATTCTGCCAATGCTGACCAAGGATTATTTGGAGGAATGGAAACCTCTATTAGTTTAAAAAAAGCTGTCCCTTCTAGCCTGATGGAAAGATTGATGATGGAGCAGGAAGTATTCAAGGCGTTCATCTCGGGAAATCCACTGGATGGACTGTATACATACGTGAAGAAATTCAGCTTTCTTTCTGTGGTGAAAGAAAAAACCGACCTGAAAAATTTTATTATTATTGGATATATCAAAGATATTCAGAGAGCGAAGAAAAAAGGATTTTTTATCAAAGTAGAAGATATTACAGAGAATTTTGAGTTTTTTGTTGCTGACCCTTGTGGACTGGAAAAATTTGATTTGGTAATCATTCACGGATATAAAAATGAAAGAATTAGGATTTCAAAAATTATCAAAACTTCCCGTTCCACATTGGAAGCGTTGGCAGGTTCTGCTTATCGTCCAGAAGAAACCGTCATACAAGTAAAAAAAGCCAGATATGGAGAGAAAAAACAAGAAGACATCAAAAAGCTGAAAGAAGCTCAGAATACATTTGCAATAAATTCAACAGCAACAAAACCTTTGGAAGACGCACATAATGAAGAAGCAAATTTGGAAGAAATCACCACTGAAGACATAAACGAAGACGTAAACAATGAGGAAATGAACAGTACGGAACTTTCTTTGGAAGAGCCACTGGAAGAAACTCTTGCTGAGGAGGTGGAACAAGCAGAACTTTCAGACGGAGAAACTACTCCTTGTGATAGCAGAATTGAAGAAAAAGCGACTAACGAACTTCTAGAGCACGCAAAAGAAATCCTCAATGAAATTGTAGACCCTACCATTCCTCTGGTAGTGGACGCTTCTCAGCTCAAAACGCTGGAAGATATTCACACTGTCGTGCAACTTATCAAACAACATCCCGGAGACAGGAAAGCACATCTGCTCGGAAAAGACGTTCAGCTTTCAGACGAAGGAATACAAGCATTAAAAACCCTCTTGGGAAAACAGGATTTTATTGGTTAGTTTATAAACTAATGACTACTTCACACCATATGAAACAGCAATTGGAAGCTGCACACACTATCGCCATTTTTGGTCATCAATCCATTGATGGAGACGCCCTAGGAGCAATGTATGGATTGGGATTGCAACTGGAAAAGCAAGGAAAGCAGATTTCTTATTTTACGCCCAATGAACCTAGTCCGCTTTTTACCTTTTTGGGAGTGAAAGATTTGCAATTCACATTTGATTATGGGGAATATGACGTGTTGATTTTTGTAGATTTTACGGAATATAGTAGGATAGCAACGTTTACGTCAGGCTTTGAAAACTATTTTGATAAACAGCAAAAAATCATCATTGACCATCATCTCTTTGATGGAGACGTGCCTAATGCGACCATTTACAGAGACACCGTGGCGATGAGTACGTGTGAATTGATATTTGAATTGACCAGCGAATGGCGAAAACAGGGAGAAAATGCGACTTCCCAATTTATGGATGCAAGCATTGCTACGTTTCTGTATATGGGAATTGTGAGTGATAGTGGGAATTTTCGCCACGATGAGAAACACCAGACGTTAAGGCTGATGAATGACGCATTGGGAACCATTAAACAGGGAGCGGACAAACAAGCAGTTATCAATAATCTTTTTCGCAACAAAAGTTTTGAAGATTTGCAATTTATGCAAAGGATTTTGGGCAGATTGCAAAAAGATGATGATATTGTCTATTCACGATATGGAAAACAAGAACTTGCGGATTTTGGGCTCCATCGTGATAGTGCAGATTATGCGTTATATTTGATGGTGGATGTCAGAGAAGCACAGTTAATTTTGTTGGGGAAAGAGCTCGATGATGGCGTAAGATTTAGCATTAGAGGAAAAGGGAAATACAATTGTCGTGCTTTGGCGATGGAATTTGGAGGAGGTGGACATTTCAATGCAGCAGGATGTACCGTTTCCTTTGAAGGGAATTTGGAAACAACCGTACTCCATTTTGTCCAACAGATAAAAAAGCTGATTACTACTGATAAGAAGTTTTCATCAAAGTAGAACTATTCATCAGCATTTCTAGGACGTTACCTTGTAATGCGGGTTGCATTGGGTCGACATTTCGCGGAATGATGTCGGCTTTTTGTAATGCAAGAATCTGATTGAGAAGGAGAAAAAGAAATCCGAATTTTAATTTGTGTAAAAGATAAAATTTCTTTTTCTCTATTATACCCCAAAAAATTTTAAACGCAAAATTTTTACCAGTTTTGAAGCCACTTTGAGTTGCTTTATTTAAAAACTCCTTATATATATCATTACTTTAAAACATTCGAAAAAATGAGAAGCTCAAGAAAAAAAGAGGACGAAATAGGAGCATTTAAAAGTATCTGAAAATAAAAATGTGAAAATAATAAAAAAACTAATAAGCTTGGTAGTTCCTTTTCGCTAAATATGCTAATCCCAAAGCATCTGCTGCATCATTAAACTGTGGAAGGTCAGAAAGATTAAAACATCTCATCACCATCTTTTGCACCAGCATTTTGTCTGCTTTGCCGTTGCCTGTAAGATACTTTTTCAGTTCAATAGGCGTGTATTCTTGGACAGGAATATGATGACGCAGAAAAAGCACCATCAAAGCCCCACGAATAGCATATACAAATTCAGCATTGGATTGATTAAATTTCGTGAAAAAAAGCTGTTCCATTGATACGCAATCAATCTGATATTGGACAATCAGCTTTTCAAAGAAATCAAAAATCTGGTGTACTCTTTCAAATTGGTCTGTTCTGGTGGGAGCGTTTTTTTCTTGGAGCAAAATCCCTGCATCAATGATGGTTAAATCAGGTTGAATAAGGGCGTATCAGAGTTTGCGAACTCAAGGGTCTATTCAGAGAAGCATAGTAGATTATCTTAATAAAAATTCTTGTTATTTTCTCTTATTCCCATTCTCTAATTCCTGACAATACTTCGTATCCTTCCTGCGTAATCAGCACCATATACTCCCATTGAGAACCTAAATCGCCGTGCTTGGTATACATTCCTTCATCTCCTTCTTTCTGATAAAAATCATCAGACATCACCGCAATAATCGGCTCAAAACACAGTACCATTCAGGGTTGGTAAATCTGGTTTCTCATATCTTGATGACCTCGATTGAAAACATAGGGTTTCTCGTGGACATCTATTCCTACTCCGTGTCCTGTCAAATATTTCAAGACTTTATATCCAGCTTGTTCTACAAGGGTTGCTACGGTAGCTCCATATGGAAACATTGCTTGTCCGGGAACGATAGTCGAAATTCAGCTTTCTAAAGCATTTTTATTTACAGACACTAAATCGTATGCTAAAGGATTGGCTAATTCTCCACCAATAATCACAGAAATTGCACTGTCCGAATAGCCTTTCTCATAAATCAATCCTGCATCAATCTTGAGCAAATCCCCAGTCTTGAGAATATACTCATTGGGTTCACCGTGAACTACACAATCATTGACGGATAAACACAAATTGGCAGGAAAACCGTTGTAATGTTTGAATGCTCCTTTTAAATGATGGGTTTGGATAAAGTGTTCGGCTATAAATTCAAGTTCGATAGTAGCAATTCAGACTTTTGCTTTTTCTCTGATTAGCAGTAAAAGTTCATTGAGATATTTCCCAGATTCACGAATGGCGGAAATTTGTTTGGGAGTTTTGATAAGAGAAGTAGGAGGGTTCATTGGACAAAAAAGCAATTAACTAAAAGTAAAACTAAAACGCGGAGTAACCAATGGTAGCAGATAATGGAGAACAACATACGAAGTAATAACTGCGTAAATAAAGCCAAACAATACATCCACAGGATAATGTTTTTTGAGCTGTATCCTGGAAAGAGCTACCGAAAAAGCGATAAGTACATAAATAAGGAAGATATATTGAGGAAATCCCAGATAGAGTACTCCCCAAAACACGGTCATCGCTGCAATAGTTACGACAATAGTATGTAAACTTGGGAACGTTCCTGCATTAATTCTTCTCCGTCGTGTATCCGACCTCATCGGCAAAGGACGGTCTCTGAAAAAAAAGACCTTTGTAAGTATTCCCAGTCATCGAGCTAATATTAAGCTTACTGTCAATAGTCGTCCAATAAACATATATCTTATTCCTTCCAATTCTGACAAGCTCAATCCTTGTTCTGCTGTTGGAAAGAAAAAAATAGGCACCATCAAAATAATAATTCACGGAATCCCTCCTAAATACGTAATGTATTTCCAAAAGTAATGCATCTCTATGTACTTAAAGATAAATAGAGTAAAAAACCAACTGGAATATATGATTTTCAGCCAGAAAAACAAGGGAAAATTTTTTGTAGGAAAGAGTATATTGTTATAACAACAATCCAAAAATCGTTTCTGCTTCACGAATTTCTTGCGGTGTCAATCCATAAGTGGATGAAGATGGAGCAGTGGAAGGGGGTGAAGGATTTGAAGAAGGTGGAAGTGATGAAGGCAAGTTTGAAGTTGATGGTAAAGATGGAGTTACGCTTCACGATGCAGTATCCGGAACAGATGGAGATACAGGTTCTGAAGGTAATGAAGGAAGAAAAGGCTGATTTTCTGTAGCAGGAAGTGATACCTCTTTCAAAGCGGATAAAGCAGTTTGCAGACGGATAAAAAGCTGTGTAGCATTATCATCAGCTTTTTCTGCTGTTTTTGCTTCTTTTGTTTCTGCTTGTTCTGGTTTTTCAAGAAGAGGGGGATTTTGTGCTGGATTTGTTGGTGTAAAAGGAATGACAGCTTTTCCTCCCAAAAAAGAAGCAACATATTGTGGGAAAGTGCGAAGAACATAAGAAATCTTTTCAGCTCCAGACGGACTAAAGAACTTATACATAAAAAAAGAAATTGCTAACAAAATGAGAATAAAAATCAGTCTTCTAATAAACTTTCTCAAAAAAATCAGCAATAACAATCCAATAACTACGATAATTACTCGAGCAAAAACAAGATGCATCATTACTAATTACAAAATTAAAATGGAAAAGGTAAATGAACTATACAGATTTGGATTGAGAATGCAACCTCACTTATGAGAATTGGATTGGAAATTGAAATAATAATCAGGTACACTAGAAAAATCCACGTCTCCCCAAATACCTTTTTCTCTTCTCATCCGATAACCTTTCAATCGCATAACGCAACATTACTCTCGGCATCTGTAAAGCATAACGTTCTAAAAAAGAAAGAAGAAGCTGCTCGTCAATTCTCTTTCAGACTTCTCTTAACATTCGCCCTACCGCTTTGTGGATAAGCTCTTCTGGGTCGTGCAACAACATTTTAGCCAACGAAAACGTAAGAGTATGCTGCCCATGCCTGATAAAATAGAACGTAGCGATAATAGCAATTCTCCTTTCCCGAAGCAATGAAGAGTTCGCAAGTGAACATAAATCAGCATTTTCTCCCTTATCAAAATAATAACGTCCCACCAATGCTGGAGCTGAAAGGTCTACTAAATCCCAATTATTGATATAAGCAGTATTGCGAAGATACAGCTTTATAATCTCATCAGAAACAGGACATTTTTTTGTTTGTACCAGCAAGAGCAATAATGCACACATTCTCATTTCGTGTCGCGGGTGATGCAATAAACGTTCTATGTCTTTCAAAGGTAAAGGTGCAAATGCTTGAGCTACTTTCCTCAATGTAGGAACAACAATTCACAAAAATTTGTCACCTTCTCCATATTCCCCTTTTCCCGTTTTAAAATAACGTTGAAGAATGCGAGCTTTTTCAGGATTAGCGAGAGCATAAAGCGTACGTTGGAGCTCTTGGAGTCATCATTCTTTCGGCTGTAAAGTAGGAGATGAAAAATGTGGAGAAGAAGTCATAGGGATTTGTAGAATATTATTGATAAAAGAGATGTACATTACCAGAAAGATAAAGAAAAATGCTGATTTCTCAAGAGAAAAAACCATAACATACGTTTTCAAAATGCAAATATATACGCAAAAACGAAACTAAACATTATATTAACATCGAAAAAAAATCCTGACCCCAGAAATGGAAATCAGGATTTTTCAGAGCGTATATTTTCACTTTAGGCTGCATTTTTTATTTTTCTTCCATCTTCTGTCCAAAGTTGTATCCTAGGATTAGTGCTATGTATTCCTTCTTTTCACGTAGGAACAAGTTCATTGTGAGGAATAGCTAATTCCTGCTGATAAGGCATAATGGCAAAGTTTTTAAAAAGAGCAGTATCTGTTTTCTTTCTAATCCAGTTGAATTTTGCAATAGGAGTAAATTCATACGTAATACTATTTTTGGTATTTTGTGTATGTTCATTTACATATCAAAGTTCTCTTTCTTGTTTTGCGAGCTCTTTATCAGCTCTTGATTGTTTTTTTCTCATTTTAATTTGATGTTTAGTAGGATAAAGACTAGAATTTTGTGGAATGGAAGGATACGGATAAGCATTAGCTTCTAATTGTATAATATTTGTCATAGGCATAATATATAGAGAATAAAAGGGTGTGGTGAACGCAATACAATAGTTATTGAATTTTCATCAGTTCTTGGAAGGTGTCTCGTCGCGATGTTCTTTTGTCTCCGCTTATTTGGGGAGGGTCAGACTTTTTTTCTGTTGAAAGAGTACCAGTCAAATCCAATGAAGAGGTGGAAACTTTTTCATCAGAAGGTTCTATATCGAACATATACCTCAAGAAATGTGCTAATTCTCCTCTCGTCAAATACTCTCATCTTCGAGTATTTGGTAAGTCAAACTTGTTTTTAGCAGCAGTCGATACGATTGGAACAATCTCTGACCGAGAAAGTAATCTATTAGCTTGGAAAGTAACTCCTCACGATGTTTGAGTAAGTAATGGAGTACATATTTCAAGCTCCAAACAATATTCAAGATAAGGAGCATACGTGGCAGTTGTTGCAACATTTTGTAAAGGGGTTAAGTAATAAAAGTTGTCTATGACTTGTGGCGTTCCCTGTCTGTAAATAAGGGTTCTGACCAACATAATGACAAAATCTTTATTTTCGACTTTGGCATTAGGATAGAATTTTCCGTGTACTCAGGAGATAATTCAGAGTCTTGCGAGCTTGTGAATATCTGCTTGGTACGTGGTTCAACTAATATCACTAAACACTGGCAAATACTGTTCATTCAATGGTAATCAGAAAGCTGATACTACCAATTGTGCCATTTCTGCTTTACTGAGCGTGGTATCGGATACGAAAGGTATCTGGAAAGAAGTATGGAGCAAGGCAGGTGACTTTTTCTGGATTGCGAACAATATTTCTTGGGCTTCAGTAGGGCTAATAAATTTATCCAAACGTGAATTTCCGTCTGCATCTTCTAGAGCAAGTTTGGTGAGAAATCACCATTCATACGCACTATTTATTCTTTTTATTACTTCTACGGGCAGCGTAGTGAATGTATAATATACATTCTGTGTTAGCCCCTCTAGGTTATTAAGGTTGTATCAAAGGATAAGACGATAAGTGTCCACTACTACCCTAATGAAATCACTTATACGTACGTAGTTATTAGGATAGAATTGTGTTCCTCCTTGGAGAATACCATTGGAATATAATGCAAGAATAGCATCGGTATACAGAGAAGTATCGATATCCTCATAGACTTTGGGAAAAGGAAGAGGTTCGGCAAGGGAAATCACAGCAACAGCAGAGGAGGAAGAAGGCTGACCTTTTCATTCTGGAGATTGGCTGGATATAGAACCCGTTGCTTCATCTGTAGATGTATTTCCAAGTAATTCATTCCACAGCGAAGTTGCTGTTGTAGCAATCTGCTTTTCAAGGGAGGCAAACACTCATTCTTTTGGTGGAGTAGCGTCATTTGAAGTGGTTGAAGTTGGCAGAGTTTGGGAAGTCTTTGAAGTGTTTACCGCAAAGACACTAGATACCGTGTATCCTACGCCAACTAAAATCATCAGAAACGCTACAACACTCAGAAACCCTAACGATTTCTTTTGGTGGTTGTAATGATGCATAGAGATAAGAATAGGGAATAAATCGGCGTGTGTTAGAACCAGATTTATTTTTAACTTTGTGATACGCTGGAGATGTGCTAGCTTTCATCAGAGCATATTCCAAAGGTTCCCTGAGTAAGTTGTCCCCTTTCTTGACAATCTTACGTTATTATTATAAATATTTTTTTAAATATGTCAAATATTTGAGGACTTTTTTTACGGAGGTAATTTTCAAGCAAATATTCTTAACTGTTGCATAGTGTTTTATTCAAATTCCCGCTCCCCCACCCTACAGAAGAGACAAAGGGATGAACAAATGTTCTCCCTCCGGTGCTACTATTGTCAAATCAAAAATCCTTATAAATTTAATCGTACTAAGACTTTAGTTTATAAGGACATTCGTATGTATATCAAAGTAACTTTTTTTACAAATTTTAATGAAGATAGTATATATTTTTAAAAGTTGATTTGCACATAAATACTATTTTACTTTTACGTACCACTCTACGACGTGGAAGGGAGGCATATTATTGTGTGGTTGGTCTCCACCAGCAGGCTGGGTCGCAAGATTGGTTGCATTAGACCATCCAGAAAATTTTTCATTAGGTATGGTAATTATTTCATTTCCTCCTCCTAAGGTGGCTTTCATTGAAATACCGTGGGTATGATAAGGCATTTCTGAAACATTCAGGAGGTGAGAAACTTCTCCTATTTGGGGAGTGGTTCCCTGTGTGTATTCATCTACGTGTCCGAGGGTAAAGTTAATACTTTCATCTTTGGCATATTTGCCTTCTCCGATTAAGCTTCTTCCTGCGAGATTAAGTGTGCTTCCTTTAAGGGTTGCGTCTGGTACTTGGCTTGCAATGTCTGAACCGTCACATTTCGCTCGCCCAAGGGCATTCATTTCTGTTTGTGAAAGTGTTCCATTACTGGCGATGAACGTTCCTAGAGGAAGCAGAGTTAGCAAGGTGTTTTCCAAGTTGGTTTGTCCTGACTGTAATTGAGTAAGGAGTGTGGTATGCGTTTCAACGAGTGTTTGGAGCTGTTGGATTTGTTGTGGTAAAGTCATATCTGCTTGAAAGGTTTTGAGTTCTTCTTGCACTTGTATCAGGTCGTCTTGTGTAGCAAAGCGTATGGAGTCGTCAGCTTTTTTTATTTCTTCAGAAGTCTCACTTGCATTATGAGCTGTTTCAACAAGGTTTCCAATGTGGAAGTGATTGAAACTTACGATACCAAGTCCTACAATGGCAATCAATCCAATGCCTCGTAAAGCCCCGTTGAAAAGGGGGGAAAGTGTTTGTGGTTTTTTCATAGTGTTTGTAATAAAGAGAATAAAAATCTGTATGTAATTATTATACACAATACTTTAAATATGTCAAATATTTGGAGACTATTTCATTATTGTACAAATAAAAACCTTTGGGTAAAAGAAAATACTGTTTATTGGACAACATAAGTCCTGAGTATGCGGGAAAAACAAAAAGAGCTTTTTTTGCTCTCTTTAATTTCTTTTCAATACTCCCCTACCCCACTTCCAATGCTCTTTTCATCAAAGCAATTGCTCTTAATTGTTGAATAGCTTCTTTTTTCTTACTTTATCATACATATTTTACATATAATCACCTTTACAGATATTCCAAAAGTTTCTCATAACTTTTTTTGAACAAAGTAGTATGTTAATATGCTAAAGAAATAATAATATCTATAAGTTGAGTATACGATATTCCAGAGTGTTTTATCAACATAGGGAACATTGAAATATCTGTAAATCCTGGTAAAGTATTGACTTCATTAATATATACCTCACCATTTGCTATAAAAAAATCAATCCTTGCAAATCCACGACATTCACACTTACGATAAACGGTTTCAGCCAGCTTTTTTATCTGTTGGTGCTGAGATAAAGTAATATCTGCTGGAATTTTTACAGTCGCTTCATTATTGATATATTTATCTTCATATGCATAAAAATCTTTAACCAAAACTAGTTCTCAAGGTTCGGATATAGTCAGATGTTCATTACCTATGACGGCAACTTCTATTTCTTTGAGTGCAATCAAGCCTTGTTCTACAATAATTTTGGTATCATAAGTCCTAGCTTTTTCAATGGCTTGTGACAAATGTTTGAAATCTTCCACTTTTGTAATCCCTATAGATGAACCCGAATTTGCTGGCTTTACATATAATGGTAAAGAAAAGTCTGAAAGAGCAATCAGATTTGACTTTGAAAGTTCCGAGTTTGAAATCAGAGAAAAATCTAATGTAGAAAAGGGAACTTGGGGAATATTTGCCGATTGCATCATTTGCTTAAACATTCCTTTGTCCATACAAAGAGCAGAGCTCAATATGCGACACCCACAATACGGAATATGATACCATTCAAAAAATCCTTGCAAATTTCCATCTTCTCCATATTTTCCGTGTGTTATAGGAAAAGCAATATCAATACGCTGCTGTATCTCTTTAAAAGAAATAGTAGGTAATTCCTGTATATTATCTACTTGCATAAGTGTAGAAAGCTGATACAAATCGCCTTTGGAAGAAATATAAAAAAGGAGAAGTTCATATTTCTTAGTATCTATCTGTTGAATGATATTTTTTGCAGAAGCCAAAGAAACGTCGTGTTCATTACTCATTCCTCCAAAAAAAAGTCCTACAGTTTTCATACTCTACCCATTCATCCTCACATATAAAAAGATAGCAACAGCAATTAAAATAACTGCAAATCCAATTAAAATAAACGTTTTCATTTCTTGTTCCTTGAGTTTTGAGGTCAACTGTTGCAATCTTGCTTCTAGCTTTTGCTTTTCTTGAATGGCTTCCTGCTTTTCTTTGGTGTAATCGGGTAAAGCAATCATCGTTTGGATTTTGGTTTCTAACTCCCCTATTCTTTGTTGCAAGAGAAAAATGACTTTATTTTTTTCTTCCAGCATTTTATCCTTTTCATTGAAAATCAAAGCAAATTTATCGATTTTCTCTTCCAAAGTAGAAAAATCATTGAAAGGATGAACTGCTCAAGGAGTCATCGGAGTATCGGCATTTTGACTTACGAGTTCCGTTGATACTTCTTTACGTAAGGAAGAAAATTCTCAATGTAACGTTGCCAATTCATCTCTGGATAACAGCACTTTGTTTCCTACTTTTTTGTAAGAAAGTCTGCCGGATTTGATATATCTATCAATAGTCCTGGTAGATACTCCTAATAATACTGACGCTTTGTCTCTCGTCAAAGAATAATGTTGCATTATATTATACTACATATTAAAAACTAAATTTATACAATTTTTTTCAAGATACCACTTCCTACCGCCATAATCAAGGAAAGCACTAACGTTTGCAAAATGTTTCCCAGTTGGACTTTTACGTCTGGAGCAAAATATCTATTCATCACCCATTCGAAAAGGTAGAAAATAGCTACATTGATAACCAATGAAAAGAGTCCTAATGTTAGCATATTGACGGGGAACGACAGGGTCTGGATAATCCATTTCAGCGGAGAATTCAATACCCAAAACACGCCTCCCATTGCTATCAAAAGTGCAATTCTTACGAGCAAATTTCCATCAACAAAATCAATCTGAATTCATAGCTTTAAATAATCGAAAAGTCCGAGTAAAAAAGCATAGATTACGATGTTTGCAATGAGATTTCTCAAGAGTTTCATAGGGAAATAATAGCAACTAAAAATCAATGTAGACATTACTATAGAGATTTGTCTACTTATTTCAAGGAAAAGTGATAGAAAAATCTGAACAAACGATAGTGTTTTTTGTACCACAAAAATGTGTTATCATTTTTTCAACCACTTTTCCTTATCAGAAGGTGTTGGAAGTCAGAGTTTTTTTTAATTTTTTTTCTCTGCTTCAAGCTTTTTAGCGAGTCTACGTTTACGGTTCCACTCTTTTTTGTACGCAGCAATTTTGTCCTTGTTTTTTAGCTGGTACTTCTTGTTGATGGCTTTAATCATCTCTCTGTGTTCGTTACGATATACTCTGTAATACTCTCTTCTATACGTTCTTAATTCTTCCAGTGTTTTCATAATATCTATTATTTAAAATAAAAGGACTAATTTTGGTCAACCGTTCTAGGTTTCATTAAGGGGAACAACACCACATCTCTCAAATTGTCTTGTTCGGTCAGGATGGCAAGTAATCTTTCCAATCCCATTCCAAATCAAGATTGAGGAGGCATTCCATATTCCATCGCTTCTACGAAAGCATCATCTCCACTTGTCGCCTCTGCATCTCCACTTATTGCTTGTTTTTCGAAATTAGCTTGTTGTAGTAAAGGGTCTACAAGTTCTGAATACGCTTTACAGATTTCTCGTCCATTGACGATAAGTTGGAACTGTTCTACAATGCTAGCATCTGCATCAGAAACCCTTGCTAAAGGTTGCATAATGACTGGATAATTGTAAATGAAAGCTGGTCAAACAATTTTGGGTCTCAACACTTTCTTGTACAAACAGTCAATGAGGCTTGTTGTTCACATTGCTTCCATTCCTTCAAAGGTTATCCCTTTGGCTTGTAAATCAGCTTTCAACTGTTCCGCATCCGCTTCGCCGTACTGAGTAATATCTAGTCCGCTTGCTTGATTTACGCCTTTGGTGTAGTCAATTCTTTCTCGTGGAGTAGTAAAATCTACTTCTTTTTCCACACCTTCTTTGTCTTTTACCTTCAGCTTTCTATTGAGTTTAAGATTATCAAAGAGATAATCAAGCATTTTTTCAGCAAATTTCATATTATCTTGATAATTTCGATACACTGCATAATGTTCTACTTGCGTAAATTCTTGGAGATGTGAGGGGTCAGAACCTTCATTTCTAAAATCTTGCCCAATTTCAAAGACTTTTTCAAGCCTTCCTACCGTCGCTTTTTTCAATGATGTTTCAAAGGCAATTCTCAAATAAACATCTACATCAAAATCATTGTGATGAGTAATAAATGGTCTAGCAGCTGCACCACTAGCAGCATTATCCAAAATAGGTGTTTGTAATTCAATAAAACCTTCTTTTGTATAGAATTCTCTCAAAGTCTGATAAAACTTGGATTTAAATAGAAATCTCTGGTACGTCTCAGGGTTCATCGTCATATCTAAATATCTCTTTCTGTAGAGCTCTTCCGTATCACTCAATCCGTGATATTTTTCCGGTAATCCACGAATGGATTTGGAAAGAAAAGAGAATTCTGATACAAAAATGGTAAGCTCTCCTTTGTGGGTTTGGAAGACTTCTCCCTTTACTCCGATGAAATCACCTACATCTACCAATTTTTCCATAAATTTGTAAGCAGAAAGTTCATCTTCATTCTCTGGAGAAAGTCAACGCTGGAGTTTTCCATTTACTCTAATAAAACAGTGGTCTCTGTGGAACATCAGTTGGATTTGTGCTGAATGGTCCAACAACCTTGCGAAAGAAAGTTTTCAATGACTGCGATAGAGCGTTAATCTTCCAGCAGTACTAATGTTCACTTCAGGACTTGAGATAATCGTTTCAATCTCCCTAAAGGTAGCGTGTTCGTATTTCTGAATAATCTCCAAAATAGTATGGGTTTTGTCGTAACTTTGGGCAAAAGGTACTACTCCCATTTGTTTCATTTTTTCGATTTTTTGGATACGAACCTCTCTTTCTGACAAGGATTGGGACATAGCGTGTAGGAAAGATAATAAAAAGCTCCAATGTAGTTGTAATGTTTTTGAAAAGCGTTTCAAGGGGTTTTACATATTTTCTACTTTTTCTATCCCCAAAAGTGCAAATCCATTTACCAAAACCTGCTGAACACCTTGGATTAAAGCTAAACGTGCTTGCGTCAAATGTTTATTATGTTCATCCATAATTTTGTGATGATGATAATAGCTATTAAAAAGCTGAGCAATATTTAGGCAATATCTCGCAACATAATTGGATTTGTAGGTTTGAGCAGCTTTTTGGATTTCTTCACTAAAACACGAAAGTTGCAACAACAATTGTTTATCTTCAGGCGTATCCAGCAACGTATAGTCAATCGTTTCTGGTGAGATTTGCACCTCGGAATGGATTTCGTGAAATTTTCTCACAATGGAACTAATTCTGGCGTACGTATATTGCAAATACGGTCCCGTTTCTCCTTCAAAGGAAAGTGCTTGCTCTGGGTCAAACAGGATTTTCTTTTCGCTATCTTGGAGTAAAATCCGAAATTTCATCGCTCCAAAGGCAACCGCTCTTGCAATCAGCTTTTTTTGCTCTGGTGAAAGGGCTCTTTCTGTCATCATCTCTTCTGCTTGTGCTATCATCTGGTCGCGAAAATCTTCATACAATATCACATTCCCTGCACGAGAAGACATTTTCCCGTCTTTGAGGTCAAGCAATCCGTAAGAAAGATGATGCAAAGAATTGGCTTCAAATCCTATCAATGCAAGGGTTTTAAAAAGCTGCTGGAAATGATGTTCCTGTTCGCTTCCCACCACATATAATGAGGTCGTATACTGAGGGAAATCAGCTTTTTTCTGATAAGCTAATGCAATATCTTTGGTAGAATACAGCGAAGCTCCCGTTGATTTGAGCAACAAAAACCGTCCCAAATTCCGCTCTTCCAGATTGATGGCAATCGCTCCCTGAGAATATTGAGCCAAACCATCCGCTAACATTTGCTGAACAATCTGAATTCACGGTTTTTCCACTTCACTTTCAAAGTACCGCTTATCAAACTGTTCACTGCCAAGTTCTGCCAAAATGTGTTGTAAATCCGTCAAACAGCGTTGTCTGGTTTCCTGCCAAATCTGCGTCAAAGTCGGCTCGCCTTCTTCCAATTGCTTTTGGAGAGCTTCAATGTCTGCTTTGTAGACGTCAGGATTTTCATCTACTTTGAGCGTAGCTTGCATATAGAGTTGTCCAACCCATTTGGTGAACTGCTCTGTAGGCAATATTTGAGAGGTGAAATTGAGATAATACCATATCCATTTTGCCACGTGAGCTCCAATATCGCCGGGATAACAGCATTTGATTACCTCATTTCCTGCAAATTTCTGAATTCTCGCGACCGCTTCACTCACCAAAATATTTCTAAGATGTCCAATATGTACTGCTTTATGTGTGTTGATATTTCGTCATTCTACCAAAATTTGTTTGCCGGTAGCACTCCCCTTTCCGTAGTCAGCTTTCTGTTCCCAAATGGTAGTAATGATATGCTGGGCAAAGGTTGCTGATGTGATACTGGCATTGACATACGGTCCAACGGCAACAAATGCACTAAAAAGCTGATTTCCTTTTTCGCTATGCTGTGTTGCATTCAATTTCTCGGCAAGCTCTTTGGCGAGGTCAGCGGGAGATTTGGAAAATTCTTTGGCGATTTTAAAGCAAGGAAACGCGAGGTCTCCTTCTACATTTTCCGGGGCAAGGACGATGTGAGTTTGGAGCACTTCTGCAAGACTTCACAGGTGCTGTTCGAGAAGTTTTGCAAATTCAGACTGATAGAAATCTAGCATACGTAAAGGATGAACAAAAAATAAAAGTAGATATTTTTTGGTAAAGATAAGGATTAGGAAAAGAATTTCCACTAAATTTTCAAACCGTGATGGATAAGGCATTGTTCATAGCTTTTGTCTTTATGGTACAAAAACTCCCTGTATTCACCTGAAAACAAGAAATAACGTTGCATGGAGAAATTGTAAACGAACAATCAACACCCGATTCAACCGCCCCAATACCCGACTCAACAGAAGACAGTCTTGCCCCTTCTAAGGGAGATGGCGTTTCATTGGATGACGGAACGACAGAGGGGCTAGTACTCCGATGGAAAAACCGTTAAATCAGCTTTTTCTCCTAATGATACGATTACTCTCGCAGAAGTGGCTACCATCCTTTCCCGTATGCTCCGAGGAAATGCACATCAAGGAAGTGAAGAGCGACGATACCACAACCATTTACTGGCATTACAAAAAGCCGACATCATCCCACGAAATGTCGACCCTATGCAGAATATTTCTCCTTATGAAGTGGTTATCTTCTTACAGAGTATCAATTCCTCGTAGCTGTGCATTGCTACTCTTTCTTGCGAGAAATTCCTTTTGTCTCTTTCTTTTCTCTTTGCTTCTTGTCAACCTTTCCCTCATCAGCAAGAGGAATTTTCTCAGGATTATCTATCATTTCAGCAAATTCATCTCCGGAAATGTACTCTTTTTCAATCAGCATTTTTGCTATGTTTTCTAGAAGGGATTTATGTTGCATAATCATCTGTTTGGAAATCTTATACGCATTTTCCAGATAGACTTTCACTTTAGCGTCAATGGTTTGAGCGGTCATTTCGCTATAAGGCTTTGTGAAGTTGAAATCAGGATTTTCTTCATATACTACCATTCCCAATTCTTCATCCATTCCAAATTTCGTCAGCATATTTCTAATCGTTTTGTTGGCTCTTTCAAAGTCATTGGAAGCTCCCGTGGTGATTTCTTCTTTGCCAAAAAAAACTTCTTCTGCTGCTCTTCCGGCTAACATTACAGATAATTCTGACAATAAATACTGTTTGGAATACAGATTTTTATCTTCTGTGGGAGTAGTTCGCGTCACTCCTAACGCATGTCCTCTACGCACAATAGAAATTTTCTCCACAGGGTCAGCTTCCGGCTGGAGATGAGCAAGCAAGGCGTGTCCCAATTCGTGATAAGCGGTGATTTGCTTTTCCTTTTCTTGAATGCCTTTCACCTTTTTCTCAGGTCCCATAATGATTTTTTCCAATGCATATTCAAAGTCATCTACTTCCAGCACTTCACGCTCCTCTTTGGCAATTTTGAGAGAAGCCTCGTTGACGATATTTTCAATATCTGCCCCCACCAATCCGCTGGTCCTTTTAGTTAAACTTTCAAGTCTGACTTTTTTATCTACTTTCTTGTTTTTGAGATAATAGTTGAAAATCTCGGTTCTCTCTTCCGCAGTCGGTGCCGTTACGAAAATTTTTCTGTCAAATCTTCCTGCACGAAGCAAGGCAGGATCGAGGATGTCCGGTCTATTGGTGGCTGCCATCACGATAATATTCGTATCATTTTCAAATCCATCCATTTCGGTGAGAATTTGGTTCAATGTCTGTTCTTGTTCTTGGTGTCCGCCAGTAGTTCCATTTCCTCTTTTCTTTCCAATCGCATCGATTTCGTCAATGAAGATGATGGCTTTCCCAGCGTCTTTTGCCTGTTTAAATAGTGTTCTCACTTTGGCAGCACCCATTCCGACGAGCATTTCCATAAATTCTGAACCGGAAGTGCTGAAAAATGCAACGTCAGCTTCTCCTGCAACGGCACGAGCAAGCAAGGTTTTTCACGAACCGGGTTCTCCGTACAAAAGCACGCCTTTTGGATGTCTGGCTCAGACTTTTTGATATTTTTCAGGATTTTTGAGATAATCTACGACTTCCACCAGTTCATTTTTCACTTCTTCCATTCCTGCAATGTCGGAAAATTTGGTTTTGCTGGTGTCTTTGTTGGATTTCTTTCCCACTTGAATATTGAAAAGTCCACCTGCTCCCCCACCTTTTCCTAGCAGAAATCTTGCACCCAAGATAAAAAGGAAAAGCACAACAATCATAGTGCCAAACTGTTCCAAAAGTTTGATAATTCGGGTTTTTTCATTGTAAATGGTACTAATCGTTGTCGCTCCGGTAAGAGAAAGTCAAAGCTCAGTAATGCTGGTATCAAGTGGTTTTTTTGCTTTTACGAGGACAAATTCATCAGTTATTGTAGGTTGTCAAAAGAACAAAAAGCTGGTTCCCATTCCTGTTCCGATAAGTACATAGCCTTTCATTGTAGTACCATCTTCAATATGTACTTTATTATAAGTTCAATTATGGTACAGTTCAAGCCATTTACTCAGGCTCACTTCTTTGGTTTCGGTGATGGTTTCCTGCTTTTTGGTATCTGATGATGAAGAGGATTTGGAGGAAATCAGATGTTGTTGGAGTAATCCAAGGACAACAGTTAATATGATGAAAAAGAAGATAATTTTGAGAAGAGATTTTTTCATAGTGTACAAAGCTGAATAATTAAAAGGAAAAATTTTTGATGCGGTTGTATTGTAGGAATTTGGAAAGAGTTTGCAAGTTGAGATAAAAAGGAAAAGCCGACCTTTATTCAAGTGGCTTTTCATTGGAAGTTATTTATTTTGTCTTTTATTCTTTTTAAATACAAGACAAATAGTATTGCTCCTATCGGTAAGACAGGAACTAAACTTCCCATAAAAATGGCAAGTACCCAAAGCAACCCCCATTTGTCTATTTTTACAAGGGTTTTTATCAGGAATAAAAATCCTTTTTCCTTGTAAATTTTTTTCACTAACATTATTTTTTTCATAAATTATTTTATTAAACATGAAATACGATAACTTTTTTCTGAAGTATTGCAATCTAATTCTATTTTTTATGCTAGCATTTTTTTTAGTTTCTAAGAAATTTGTTTGGTGAGTTTAACAGCTGTACCTGAAAAACTGACCATAAACATACTTCATTTACCTTTACCTATGGCTTCATAATCTATATCAATACCAACAATTGCATCTGCTCCCAATTTCTTTGCTTTTGTTACCAATTCACGCATAGCTTCATCTTTCGCATCGATGAGAGCAGTTTCATAACTTCCTGACCTTCATCAGAAAAAATCAGTAAATGAAGCAAAAAAGTCTTTCACAACATTTGCTCAAACAATTACCTCTGATGAAATCACCCCTAAATATTTTTGAATAGGATTTCCTTCTACAGTAGGAGTAGTAGATGTAAGCATATTTTGTTTTAATAGTGTAAAAAAAATTGCCAGCATTTTTGTAAGTATTCTGACTCAATTTGCAATAGTAAATGCATCATTGGATTTCTTTTACTATAAAAATCTACAAAACATTATAAAATAATAAAGTCAATAGTTGATATAATAAAATACTATATATCAAAATCTATTATCATTCAATTCCTTCGTTTTTTTTGCATAAAATAAATTTTTGAATATACTTAAGTATCTTTATTTTCAACAAAAACAGATAACGCTCCAATGCCTACCAAAATAACCAACATCATCTACGATACTAATTACACTACCGTTGTCGCTAACGGAGGATTTATCAATTTTACTCCTGACCCGAATAAACAGAGTAAAAAACTCTGATTTCGAGACAGCCTTTTCTGAACTACTCCCAAAAAAGAACCTCAAAAAGATACTCACGAAGAACCTCCGCAATCTTCTGACAATCTTCAGCAATCTTCTGAACCCCCTTCAAAAAAAGCCAAAAAGTCCCGATTTGATAATCTGCTCGATAATCTCTTTGGAACAGGTACCAAAAAGAAAAAAGCTGATGAAAAATCTAGTACCAACAAATCCCCTACCAACACCACAGACGGTAAAACAGAAGCCACAACCCCGGAAGCAGACACCAACCCCCTTAAAGTTGCGGTAAGAAAACTTTTGGAAACGCCAGATGCAGAATACAGCGATAAACTGCTGACTTCCGAACTGAGAAGCTACATCAAAGCCGTGGAAGACGAATACACCAAAAACATTGCAGATTTTAAGTCTCATATTGCCCCTTCCTATTGGGAAGCCAAAACTACGACTATCAATGTTTCCGGATTATTGGGGAAATGCTATTATACACAAAGCTACCCTACTTACATTGACGCTCTGTGGACCAGAGACATTTTAGGAATTCACGCCAAATGGGATATGTCGTTTTATCTCTATCCTGAAGATGACGCCGCCATCCAAAGTATGCTCAAAAGAAAAGCAACCCAGCTCAAAGCTGAACTTTCCGAAGCAATGCAAAAGGGAATTACCATTGATAAAGATGTAGAACAGCAATACAGAGATGTAGAAATGATTAGAGAAAAGCTGAGTACCAGAGAGGAAAGATATTTCGAGCTTTCAAGTTATTTCAATATTTATGATACGACCGAAGATTTATTGAAAGAAAATGGAAAGAAATTTGAACAAAAGATTGGAGGATTTGGGATTAGAGTAAAAAATGCTATTCACAGAATGGATGAAGGATTGGTTTCTTCACTTCCGTTGTGTCTGGACCAATTGGGTATTACGAGAAGTTCCGTTACGACATCGCTTGCAGGCAGCTTTCCCTTTATTTCTAATGATTTGGTGCAAAGTACGGGAATTTTCTATGGGCTGAATTTGCATACGGGAGGATTGGTGATTTTTGATAGGTTTAATTCCAAATTGCCAAATATGAATAGTGTTATCCTCGCTACTTCCGGAGCCGGAAAATCCTTTACTGTCAAATTGGAAATTCTGAGGTATTTATTGAATGGAATTGATATCATCGTTATCGACCCGGAAAATGAATATAAACAGCTTTGTGAAGCCGTTGGAGGAACCTATGTAAATATTGCAACGAATTCTCAGCAATATATCAATCCTTTCGACATTCCTCCGAAGATTGAGGATGTGGAATATGGAAAGGGAGATTTATTGAGAAGTCAGATTATGAACCTCGTAGGATTGGTGCAAATTCTCGTGGGAACGCTTTCTGCTGAAGAAGAAGCTCTGCTGGACAAAGCATTACAAAGCACGTATGCTTTAAGGGGATTTTCATTGGAAGATGATAGTTATGAGGGGAAACAGCCACCCATTATGGAAGATTTGATGAATGTGTTGAATGGAATGCAAGGAGGAGAAAAAATCTGACTAAAACTCAGTAAGTACGTAAATGGAACATTTGGAAAGTTATTTAATAACTATACAAATATTGATATTAACAATAGAATTACTGTATTTAGTATCCGTGATTTGGAAGATGCCCTGAAAACGCCAGCAATGTTTAATGTCTTGAATTATATCCGAACCAAAGTACGTAGCGTGAAAAAGCAAAGACTTCTCGTCTGTGATGAAGCCCGAATTATGCTCCAAAACGAGATTTCCGCCAACTTTTTATTCTGATTGATTAAAAGAGCCAGAAAATACGGACTAGGAATTACGACTATTTCACAAGATATTGAAGATTTTATCAGAAGTCAGTATGGAAAACCTATCGTGTCCAATTCTTCTCTGCAAATTTTATTGAAACAATCGACAACGTCGATTAAATCGTTGAATACGCTGTTGGGATTATCAGAAGCAGAGCAACAAAGATTGATTTCTGGAGGAATTGGGGAAGGGTTGATTTTTGCAGGAAATCAGCATATTGCGGTGAAAATTCTCGCTTCACCGACGGAGAAGGAATTCATCACTACAGATGTGAAGAGGACGTCATAGGTTTTTATTTCTTAATTATCCATTATGAAATATGTATCTATAGAAGAAACTACTAATAAAATTCCTATTAAAGAAGGAGTAAAATTTGTTTTTGATAAAAATCCTGAACTTGAACATATTGGAAATAAAGAACAATATTCACAATATGTAGAAACAATTTTCCCAGAAAGTAAGATAAAAGACATTGTTTTTTTTGGTAGTTTAGAACAAGTAACCTCGCGAAGAAATAATCAACATTTTGGTAGTTTAGAGGCAGCTATCAGTAGAACTGATTTTTTGAAACAAGTTATGGCAAGATTTGATAAACAATCATATATATATCCAACAATTTTAAACATCAAAAATATTAAACGTGTAGATGATGCAGATTATAATTGGGATATTATCATAGAACAAGCTAAATCTGAACAATATGACGGATTGGTTTATGTAAATAATAATGAAGGGAAAGATAAAGATTCTTATGTAATATTTGAACCAATACAAGCTCATAGTTTAGGTTCTCCACAAGACATTGAATGATTTAAAAACTATATGAAACTTCATACTACAAATACATCTTCTGAACTTTCAGACATTTTAACAAATCCCCTATCTTCTTAAATTTAATAAGTATACTTACTAAAATGTATTTTTTTGAGAATTTAGAAAGTATACTTGCTAAAAAATATTTAAACACTACACCATATACCATCAACAAATCCTCTGAACTTCAAATATTTTAACAAAATCCACATTATCTCAGGATAAAGAAGATGCAGATAAATGTTGTTCCAACGTAGATTTTACCTAGAATTTTTTATATTTTTTCTTCATATTTTTTAACAATTTTTCAAATTACTGATGAGCTTTATACCACTGTTAATTCAGATAATATTTTATGTAATCTTATCAACATTTCTTTTAATATTTTTTCTTCATCATTCTTAAGTTGATAAATATACATTCATTCTACATTTTTGTATTCTTTTTGGCAAGTGTGATGAATTCTTAGAAATGTATAATAAATTAAAGATAAATCTTGTATAATTGCTTCACTCATTCATCATTTCACATAATTGCGGAGAAATTCTATTTTTTTATGAATAAATCATTCTAGTGTTTTAAAGTCATTGTAAGAAATTTTATGATTTCTTATAAGTTGTACAATAAGATATGCTAATTTATATTGAACATATCTTAATGGTCCCATTTTAACTCCTGTTTCTACTTCTGGTGTTTTTTGGTAATATATTTCTTTTTTATCTCGATTAAAGTGTTCAAAATTTTTCCCTTTAAATATTCTTATTCATACATTATTGATATCAGCAGCATATGTTATTCTTGATTTAAATGGTTTGAAGCTATTTTGTGGCATTTCTTGTATATCTTTTTCAAAGTTATCGTATAATTCTTTATAAAGATATTCTGACCCATAAATCATTGCTCCATCTATAAATCTAGTAGGAAAAATCGTAGTATAATCACTATAAGGGTCTTCAAAATATACTATCTTTTCAAAATTTTTAGGTTCCACTTCTACTTTATTACTCCCATATACTTTTTTAGCAATAGATAAACGATTATATCACATAAAAACTTCTCCTATTTTTTTGGCAACATCTTGCAAAAGTATTTTCAGAGATTGGTTTTTATCATATATATATGCAATCATTTCTATTGATGACGCATCAGTACGATTTTCTTTTCTTCCATCACTTCCAGTTATAAGTAACACAACTTTGTTTTTATCAATTTCTTGTTGATGTAAAAAAGGAATAAGTTTTTCTGAAGTTGTAGCAATAATATTTTTTAAACGATGAGCTCAATAATTATATTGTATTGTTCTGGTATCGTTTATAATAGATTGGAGAATAGACATATGTATAAATTATTTATATAGAATATCTTATTTACTCTCGTAATTTCTCGGGATACTCCCCTGCTGAAATCAGCTTTTTGATACTATCTTTTGTCGTTGCTTTATCCTCTTGATACGTTACCCCAAATCGCTGTGAATGAGTAGGAAGCACCTTTACAACTCCTCCCTCTTCTTGCATTCGACGAGAAATGACATCAGGCATATAAAATTCTGACTTCGGATTATCGATATTATCCTGGAGGAAATCGCGAAAATACTTGTCATAAAAATGGATAATTCTTGGCGTAAATCCCATCATATTCATTGAACAAAGGGAATTTGGAGAAAGTTCTTTCGTACCTCCATCTGGCTGTTCAGAAAGAATTTCTCCGTTCACTTGGTAAATTTTTTTGTTTTCAACAACCTTGAGTAAGTGTCAATTGGTGTCTAGTTCGCAAATTCCTCTGGAAACAGTTCCGTGCTCAGAAAGCACTTCAGACAAAGTATATCAAATAATACAACACTGCTCAGAATGTTCAGGATTGGACAAAAACGAAGCAAGAAGTTGATAACTTTCTCTGCCATAGAAATCGTCTGCATTGATGACGGCAAACGGTTCTTGGATGAAATTAGTTGCACAAAGCACCGCGTGGGCGGTTCCTCGAGGCTTTTCTCTCGTTGCGGGAAGCTCAAATCCGTGGGGTAAGTCGGTTAATTCTTGGAAAGCGTATTCTACCTCAATGTTTCCTGTAAATTTGTTGCCAATCAGCATTGTAAATTCTGTTTCAAAATCTCTTCTAATCACAAAGATGACTTTTGAAAATCCAGCTTTGATGGCGTCATAGATGGAATACTCCAATAAAGCTTCTCCATTGGGACCGAAAGCGTCCATTTGTTTGAGTTGTCCGCCATATCTGCTTCCCATTCCGGCAGCGAGGACAACGAGTGTGAGGTTTTGCATTGTTGTTTAAAAGATAAGATAAAACTATTGGTTATCATAAGGTTTATAGTGTGAGTTGCAAGGGATTTCGTTGCGAAATGTTAATTGCCAAAAAATGCCATACAAAATTCAAAGGATTTTTTCACCGTATCGATTGGTAAATGTTCGTTAGCATTACCAATATTGCTCGTTGTTGTGGCGAGAGGAAGTGAGATAATATTGGGACAAACAGCAGTTTGGATGACTTCTATCATTTTGAGGCAGCGTTCTTTTTGTTTATATTCCAGAGGAGCTTTGAAAGCAGCAGCGAGAAGTGCGATTGCCTTTTGCGTGTAGGTATTTTGGAGGGGAAATTTGCAGGGATTATAGGCTTCGTGGATGAGCAGTTCCGTTTTCAGTTGGGGAGGAACGATGAATTTTAGCCATTGTTGCAATCCATTGATAATTTCCTGAAAATTCTGATGATTTACGAGGTACATTTGCAAATTTGCAATGGTTTTTTTGGGGAGCATTTGGGATTTTTCAAATTTTGGAAAGCTAATAATTCCCGTAATTTCAAGGCTAGGTTCCAAAATAGTATGGTTAACTTTCGTGGATTTAATGATGGTTCTATATTCCAAATTCGTTCCATATCTTTTAATTTCTGTTTCTTGTTTGGTTTTTTCTATGTTATAATAAAAATAGGGAATAGCGATTTTTTCCTGATTGTAAAATTTTGTAAGAAGTTTAACCATTTCAAAAGCTGGATTGAGCGATGAAGAAGCAAGGATAAGGTCAAAATTCATACTTCCTCTTTGTCAGACTTCTATGGTTGGATACTCCCCTATTCCTTGGTCAGATGAACAGAGACAAAAGTCTGCCTGTAAGGTAGTGAGATGTTGTTGGACAAATTCCGTCAGCTTTGTTCACACTTTATGTTGTGTACCATCAATGAGAAAGGTAATATTGTATCAGAGTTTTTGGTGGGCGATAAGGTTAAAAATAGCGGTAAGATAAATAATAAATTGTCCTTTATTTTCAGCTACTCCCCTTCCGATGATGTCTTCTTTTCAAAGGTAAAGATTAAAAGGCGGATTTTTCCATTCAGCAGAGATTTCTTGTAATGCTAGGTCATAATTGGTATAAATCAATCCTGTAGGAAGATTTTTATTTTGATGAAACGTGGCAACCAACAGCGGGATGTCATCAATATGGTATTCTTGCACTTCAAATTGATGTTTTACAAAAAGTTTAGCAAGTCGTTTGATGGTCTTTTCAGCTTCTGAAGAGAAGGTTGTGGTATCGTGAACCGTTTTAAAGCTGATATATTCTTTGAGTAGTTCATAGTAAGTAGCGAGCATAAGTTTCTATTTTCAAGAGCTAAAATCTTGCTCTTTTTTTTTGTCGAAGGTCATTTTTCATTTTATTCACTATATTGTTTCAGCTTTTTTTTGGCTTTTTCATTACTTGGTTCAAATTCTAGGATGTTGAAGTAATGTTTTTTGGCGTTCGTAATGTCGTTGATTTCTTCATAGAGTTCTGCGAGGGTCAATAAATAGTTGGTATTGGCAGGTCTTAACTTGATAATCTTCTCCATACAAGCGATAGCATCATTCACGCGGTCAGTATTGTAGTAAATTTCCACTAGACTTAAATTGTATTTGGGACTGTCGGGCTTAAGATTGATGGCTTTTTCCACGAGCAGTTCTGCGGTTTGATTGTCACCATTGATAAAATAAATTTCTCCAATTTGTCGCAGGGATTTGTGGTCTTCAGGGTCTCGCTCAATAATTTTCTTTAACAGGGAAAGAGCTTTTTTATGACTTCCCAACGTGAAATACAAATCTGCCAACATTTTTGTAAGTTCCAAATTGGTAGGGTCCAGTGCCAATCCTTCAATAATTTTCTTTTCATATTCTTCAAACTTTCCTTCATTTTTGAGGAAATTTGCTTCCACAGAAATGCGGTCAAGCTGTTTTTTGGTTTTCTCATTGAGGAAAGAAGGCTGAGCAACCGTTGGTTCTGCTGTTTCTTTGGTTGCTGCATGGTGCAAAGGTTCTTCGGGAAGGGATGAGGTCGATGAGTTGGGTATTGAACCCCCCTCTCCTGCCCTGTTTTCAACGGTACTATTTTTCCTCTTATCAGGGAAGGACAACACTTGTGTTGAAGTGTCTGGCTCTGAGCTTTCATTTTCTCCGATGGCTGCTTCTATAACTTCTTGGTAATCTTCATCGGTATGAGCGGTATCGTCGGCTTTAGGATTGATGATACTTTCTTTTTTTTCTTGGAGTTCTTTTTTGATTTGAGTTTTGTGATACTTGTCTTGGAGCAGGGTGAAGGTTGTAATACAGATTTTTTTGAGATGTTTTATACACCACAAAAACAGAAACGTGAGTGGCACCAAAATAATAATGCAGGTAAGTAGTAACCATAAATAGGTTCAATATTTTTCCATAGGGAATGTAATAAATAAAACCAAATTTTGTTGTGTTGTAGTTATTTCTTAAACTTTTCAAGAGGAATTCTGATGACTCCTTCTTTTGTTTTGATGGTTATTTCTTGAGTAATAATATTGAAAGAACTTACCAGTCCCTGGCATTCTTCACTTTGACAATCTTTGTCTTTGCAATGTCCTACGAGTTTACATACGTTGAGTTTGCTTCCTTTTGGAGGATATTTTTTACTTTCTTGGAGATAAACTTCCAATTCATAGACTAAACAGCATTTGAGTTTTCAGCATTTTCCTTTGAGTTTTTCAATGTCGCGACCTTCCAGATTTTGGAGGATGACGGCTTCGATTTCGATATTGGGAAGTTGTCTGTAGGATTTACAGCAAAGCGTGTGTCCACACGTCCCAAACATTCCCTCGGCTCCGGGCGACATTCTCATCATATCTCTCGCTCCGACCTGAAAAAGAAACATATTCATTCCCAGCTTTTCTCTAAATCTTTTTACAAATTCCGTAAACAGATAACGTTCCTCAGAATAAAAAAAGAAATAAAGCTGATTGGAAAAAATCTGAAATCTCGCAGTAATAGGCACAGAATTGACAAATTCAGCTTGAAATTCTTTTTTGAAGGTAGGGAAGATTTTGAGAGCAGTTTGTTGCTGTTCTTCAAAGTCAGCTTTTTCTTCTCCTTGGAGAATGCGTTCATATTTTCCTGTCAAGAAGGTAGGTTCTTCTGTTTTCTTTTCTGAGGTCTGTAGGGTGACTTCTTCCATTGAACGTTGGGTTTCTATGATGGTTCAAATGCTATTTTTGAGCATTCAAGTTTTGGCGTCAGGAAGTCCATATACAAGTTTATCCCCTATTTTAACGGTAGCAAAATCTGCTTGAGGAAGTGGTCAAACGTTAAGGTATTTATTGGTATATCGGTCGAGAACTGCAACAGTATCCATTGGAAAGAAGAGAGAACTAAAAGGTTAGCTCTATGAAAGAATATACGCCAACAAGAATATTTTCCATCAGATTGTACTATAAGGAAATGGAGCTTGTTTGCAACTGAAAAACATATACGTTATTTTATCTGTATTTCACTAGCACCGCTAGATTTTTTGTGTACCATTTCTTTTGCGTTGAGAGTAATATCGCTGGCACCACTTGCATCTACATCAGCTTTTTCTGCCACTAATCCTTCTCCTTGAAAATCGCTGGCACCGCTCGCTTTTACGGTGAGATAAGCAGTTGCTCCTGTTATCGTTGCTTCAGATGCTCCAGAAAGCCTAAAATCCATCTGCTGTGCTACAAAATTTGCACTAATCGTACTCGCTCCGCCTGCATCTACATCAGCTTTTTCTGCTACTAGAAACGCTCCTTGCAGGTCGCTTGCACCACTCACTTTCACGATGAGATGAGTAGTTTCTCCTGTTATTGTCGCTTGAGAAGCACCGGAAATTTTGAAATCCATTTGCTTTGCCAGAAGATTTGCCCTAAACTTGCTTGCTCCAGAAATATCTCCCATAATATTCGGAGCATCTAACGTAAGACTTGCCTCACTTGCTCCGGAAACTTTGAGATAGAGGGGACGAGCAAGCGAAATTTCGTTGGTTGAATGTGTATGACTTGCTCCACCAAGTTTCAGCCTAGAGAGCTGCACAAAAGCAACATCAATGGTAATTTTTGGCATTCCTAGATTGAAAAGCATACAATTTCGTTTGTGAGTAATCCTGACTTGTTCAGCATTTTCTGTCAGATTGAGACAGTCAAAAAGTGCTTCATCAGCGGTAATTTTGATTTCATTACTTCCAGTTTGCGTAAGCTGAACAGTGAAAAGCCCAGCAATATACAAGTCAGTAAGCTGTTGTGGATGGAGGGTGAGGGTTTTTGTTTTTCCTGTAAGCTTAGGAATATGCCGAGTCTGAAGCAGAATAAGTCCTCCGACGAAGAGTACAATGATAATAATAAGGATAAGAAGCGTTTTGTGAAGTTTGTTCATAGATACTAGGGGGAAAAGATAAAAAAGAGCTAAAAAGCTGAAAGTAGATGATATTTTTCTCTGTATCTTACGGTACCCATTATAGGTAATTTTTGGTGAATTACAAGAAACAATTATCTCTTTTGGGATAACACGTCCGTATATGAAAATTTTTATTATTCACGATATTCGGACTTCCTCAATACTTTCACTCCATAATACACAACTGGTGTCGTAAGAAACGACATTACACATTTTAATATCCAATATGGTATCCCGATACTGACAATAAATGCTACATTCTCTGCAAATGGCAGATGGAACGCATAAAACGCGATAATCAAAAAGATAAATGTATCAAAAAATTCTGACACAATATTTGATACATTTGTTCTTAACCGTAATTTTTTATTCAGCATTTTTTTCCTCATAAGAGAAAATACATAAATATCTAGAATGTTTGCAATCCAAAACGAAAGCAAACTTGCAATCGACATCCTTATTCCCATATGGAAAATAGACACATAAGCACTATGCATTTCTGCAAATCTCGCTGTAGTTGGCAAACTAGTAAAAAAAGCTGATACTAGGATAATCAATACAATCACCACCAATCCTACTTTCATAAGCTGTTGCATTCTTTGTTTTCCGTATACTTCCGTGATAATATCATTGATAGAATACACCAAAGGCAAGAGAAAAATCGCTACACTTGCATTGAGTTGGTAGCCTCGTAGGGTAAAGAGAGGAAAGGATTTTGCTCCCATCACTTCCGAAGCAAAGATACAAAAGATGTATACTCCTATGAGCATATCCATTTTATTGAGGTTCTTCATTCGGGGATTGTAAAGATTGTAAAAGGGGACGAAATATGTCCTTCTCTGGAGCAATAACACTGGTTTCATAAGGGATGGTGGTCGTGAATTCTATATGAGGAATATCCCTTCCAATAAGCAGAGGCGTACTTTCATTTCCTTCTCCCATCAAATACACTGCCATTGCACTTAATGCATCTACACAATTGACTTGGCTGATTTCTAATGTCCTTCCAAATAAATCTTGCGTACCTCTTTTATCAATGAGCGGATTGATACCATATGCATAGATACCTATTCCTACTACTCACCATCTTAACGGTTTAGTAGTGCTATCCGTAATGATAATTCCTAGATGGTTGAGATGAAATTTCTGGCAAAGATAGGTAAAAATCTGTTTACAATCTTCATTCAGTTGCTCCGGTCGGAGAATGTAATGTCCCTTTGCATTACTTTCATCAATGCCGGCAGAAGGAATGAGGGTATGATGTTTAATCGTGAGATAAATGTCTTTACCAGGCACGACATCGCTCGCTATTCGTTGGTCAGCTTCTTGTTTAATAAGTGCTTGTTTACTAATGTTTTCGATAGGAATACATCTTCCTTGGTGAATAGCCAAAATTTTTGAAGTGATGAAAAGAATGTCGTTCTCTTGAAGAGGAGGAAGATACTCATTAAAAAGAGAGAAAATGTTGTCTTGAGGAGGGAGAAAGGGACGTGTTTTTATAGGAATGAATTGCATTGTTGTGGGAATATTATTATACAAATCTATTCTTCCGATAAGTAGCCATTATCCTTATAAAACTGGATAATCTTGTCAGAAAAATCTAAAATTTCTGGAAAGTCTGTGAAATGCTTCTGCTGTTGCTGTCTGAGTAATTCCTCAGAATAGGGCAAAAAAGCTTCTTTCATCTTATCAAGCTCGTGGTCTGGTGTATTGAAACATTGAAGTTGGGCATCTAATTTATCCATTGCTTGAGCAAATCTTGCTTCTGGAGTTTCTTTTCCCTCAAATTCCTCATACAGAGCTTTGTATTTTTCTCCCATAAAAGAGGGAAGCGTTGAAGCGATATGTTCCATTGCTTCATATTCAGCTTTCTTTTTGTTTTTTCTAGCTTCAGTGTCTGCTAAAGAAATATCCCCAATTTCGATTTCTGCAAGGTCGTGATAAAGGAGCAATTCAAAAACTTTCGCCCTATCAAGGTTCAGCTGCAATTTATCCATAAAATAATCAGCCAAAAGCATTGCACTTCGGGAATGTTCAGCGGAACTTTCATATTTATTTTGGATGGGGATATCTCTATACACGGTTTTGAGGTCATAGAGTTTTCTGATGAGGAGAAGATGTTGCATTGTGAGTAAAAGGTGAGATAAAGATGTTCGCTTGTTTTGCATTTGCTTATCATAATTATGTAGCAGTAATGTTAGCCAAAAGTTCTGGAAAGTCTGTTTGCCTAAAATGCCCTCTGTCTTCAAAGGTAAGCAAAGTTGCCTGAGGAAGAGCTTGAGCAAGCCTTTCTGCGTGAGAGTAAGGAACAAGTGGGTCATCAGTTGAATGGTAAATATATATATACTTAATTTCCTTTGCGAGTTGTGAAATTTTCTTAATATCTGGTAAAAAATCTCCCAAGTATTCTTGCTCATCGTCTAAAACTCCCGCTACTAAGTGCAATTGTTGAATTTTTACAGGAAAGAAATTTTCGCTGAGATATTTTATTAAGAATGTTCCTCCGAGTGAATGTCAGATGAGGATTACACCTTCATTGTTTAAGTAAGGAAAAAGTTTTTCAAACCAAATTTTTCGTGCTAGATAACTTGCATTTCGAGCATTTGGCATTGTTGGAATAATCATCTGGTGGGTTGCAATTAAATTTTGTTTAATCCAATCTCTCCAATTTCTCTTTTCTTCAAAAGGGTTGTATTCAGTTTGTTGTACATCAGCAAGAAATTTTTCCATATTAGGAAAGACATCTCAACCGTGAATGTGGATAACTTGTTGCATAATCAATGATATAAAAAGATAAAAGGCTGATTACAAACTAAATCAGATTTTTTGGTACACGTCTTGGATTTTCTTTTCTGCAATAGCACTGACTTTTGCTTTATTCGTCGCTAAAAGGTTGATGATTTCTTCGTCGCTGGTCGCTTTGTACTTTTCCTGAACGGGTTTCAAATAGGCTCGCATTTTTTCGAAAGCGTATTCTTTCGCTTCTTTGTACGAATACCCACCGGCGAGATATTTTGCTCTTCGTGCTTCGTCTTCTGCTGGCGTAAGGAAAAATTTTCCGATATTGTAGACGTTGCATTCGTCAGGATTTTTTGACTCTTCTACGGTTTTCATATCTGTGGAAATCTGTTTTACTTTCTTCAAGAGCGTTTTTTCGTCATCCAAAAGCCCGATGTAGTTGTTGTAGGATTTGGACATTTTCCTTCCGTCCAGTCCGATGATAGTGGCGACTTCTTCTGGAATGAACGGCTCAGGCAAGGTAAAGGTTTCTCCAAACGTGCGATTAAATTTCCCTGCAATGTCGCGAGCATATTCCACGTGCTGTTTTTGGTCTTTCCCGACAGGGACGAGGTCAGCATCATAAAGCAGAATATCTGCCGCCATCAAAATAGGATAACAAAACGTCCCTACTCCGATTTCACCCGTTTTTCCGTGGGCGAGAGCGTCTTTGTAGCTGTGCATTCTTTCCATCGTTCCCATAATCGTAATACAGCTCAGCACCCGATTTAATTGTGCGTGTCCGGGAATATCTGCGGGATTGTAAATGTACACTTTTTCGGTGTCAATGCCTAGAGCTTTGTAGAGCTTGAGAATGGTAATACTCCGCGTTTTTAGCGTTGCGGGGTCGTGAATTTGTGTCAGTCCGTGCATATTAGCCAAAAAGAGAAAAAATTCTGCTTCTTTTTCCTCGTGAGTAAAGTTGATGAACGGTCTGATTGCTCCAAAAAGGTTTCAGAGATGGAGCTGTTCTCAGGTAGGTTTTATTCAGGTTAAAATTCTTTTGGTCATTAGTAATAGGCAAGAGAAAAATAAAACTGCTGTAAGTTGTAGTGAAAATAAAGCATTTTGCAAGCAGAAAGGGAAATGAGAAAGTTTTTTTAATTTTCACTTGATTTTTTTATTTACAAGAGTATATCATAAACGCCTAGATTTTTATGAAATGTTTTTTTGTAAGAAAAATTGGGTATTTTGCGGTTCACAACGCAAATTACCTTCTTACAGGAGTTTCGTAAAGGTCTAGGCAACCCGTGAACCGTAAATTGCCCTTTAAAAAGTCCTTTACTATAGCGGGTTTGTATTATTACATACCTTTTTTATATTTTACAAAATATTGATGATTTGACCACCACAAAATTTTCATTTGCAATTTGCTTTGAAATAAATAAGTTGAAATTGCTCATATCACAAATGATAAGAAATTCGTCAAATTTTGTTTTTTATACGAGAAAATGAAACACTCTAGTGTGTGGATTAATTCTCGCATAAATCGTTTGACGATGAATGTTTGTGATTATGAGCACCCACATATTAGGGTGTTTTTATCTTTTCTTTTTTATGCCAATGAAAACAACAGGAGTACAGAAATCTGGCTATCATAAAGCTTGGGTTAGTGCAGGAATTTTTCTTACTACGGTGATAGTAGGAGGATTAGCGATTTTCGCAGCGACCAATTTAGATGATTTGAAAGCAGGAGCGAATGGAAATATGTTAACTGCAACGGGTTGGGATACGTTGATTGACCACGTAAAAAACCACGACCTCATTATTGGCGAAGGATTATCTAAATTGGATACGGACATTTTGAGAGTAGAAGGTAAAGTGGATGGATTGAGTGGTTTTGGTCAGCAAGGAAATGAAATAGGTTTACAGTTAAGTGGATTGATGTCTCACGTAAGTGGTATCAATATTCAAACAACGAATATGTTAGCAATGTTTGAGGGAAGTGAAAGTGGTGTAGCTTTGAAGGCAGAGATAATTAATATAGGAGAGTTAGTACAAAATCAGGTCATTACCTCACAAACCATTTATGAAAAATTGAAAGAACAAATAGAAAATTTAGAGTATCGTATAAGCTTGATAAGTTGTGAGGGAAATAGTGAAAGTAATAATACTTTTGAAGAAACGCCAATTGTTATTGATACTAATGTACAATGATATACAGTAAAAGTAGTAGTATGTCAGTGATTAAATTGTGAAAACTATTCTATGAAGAAGACCTATTCAAGTGATACTATACAAACAAAGGTGTATAAAGATAAAGGGATTGTAGTTGTAGATAGTAGTCATGATATGTATATATTATCGTGTCAAGGAACAGAATGTAAATCGTATTCTATGAAAAATACTTATTCTACTGATAAACTTCAGGTGATTTCTAGTGAATGAACTATTGCTGTAGTTGTAGATAGTA
>JAISMG010000015.1 GCA_031276875.1 Candidatus Peribacteria bacterium
GTCCTGATGGCGACTTCTCTCCTTCCTATTACGATAAACAGTGTGAAGTAAGTCATTCTGAGCAAGACGAAGCCGAAGTGAAAAATCCAGAAGATGAACACTGAGTAGATTCTTCACCTACGGATCAGAATGACCTGCAAATTGCTTACCAACGAGCCTTGAAAAATGGCATTACCACAATGCCCACCCTTTTAGAAGCCAGACTCAATGACACCATCACCAGAGCCGAAATTGCAAAAATGATTGTTGCTTTCTCCCAGCTTATGAATGTCCCTCGTCATTCTGATGCGTTTCGCTCGCAATGACAAGTTGCGGATTCACAGTGTACCACCTTCAGCGACCTCAATCAAGCCACCCCAGACCTCCAAACCGCTATTATCCAAATCTGCCAACTCGGACTTATGGGCTACTACTCCGACGGAAAAACGGTTAAATCAGCTTTTTCTCCTAATGCTACCCTTACTACCGCAGAAGTCGCAACTACTATTTCCCGCTTACTTCGAGGAAACGCAAATCAAGGCAATGAACAGTGGCGATATCACAACCATTTACTTGCATTACAGAAAGCAGGTATCATCCCGCGAAACATTGACCCAATGAAAAAAGAACTCAGAGGAAGTATCTTTCAAATGCTTTATCAGGTACAATCTCTTTAAAAAGTAATTCTGAGCGTATCTTCATAAGTTATAAAAGGCTGGCTTTATCACCAGCTTTTTTTTCTTATTTTAATTCCAAAATAATAGGGCAGTGGTCGCTTCCTTCCACAGTTTCTTGATGTTCAATAGTTGCAATCCACGGCAACACCGCTTCATCCACCCAAAAATAATCCAATCTCCAACCAACATTTCTTTCTCTGGCACCACTGCGATAACTTCGTCGCGTATAGCTATCTTTTGCGGTGGGGTGGAGCGTACGAAAAACATCGTGATAATGCTCTGCTACCAAGGTATCCATTTCTGCTCTTTCAATGGGGAGAAATCCGATGCTATCTTTATTCGCTTCTGGTCTAGCAATATCGATTTCCTTATGACAAATATTAAAATCTCCCGTAGAAATTACCCGTTTCCCTTCTGCTCTGAGGGAATGCATATAGGCTCTGTATTTCTCATAAAATGCTAATTTGTAAGGAAGCATTTCTGTTCCGTCGGCTCTGGGATTTCCATTGGGGAAATAGAGATTTAAAAGTGCGATTTCCTTATTTTGATACCAAAAATTAAGCTGGGTCATTCTTCCATCTTCTCGAAACATAAGGTCAGAAAATTCAGCTTTTTTTTCTGTTATGTTCATATCTTTACGAAAAAAGAGAGCAGTCCCAGCATATCCGGGTCTGCTTCCGTGATGTCGGACATACTGATAATCAGCTAAATGAAATCTGATTTCTGCGGGGATTTGGCTTTCAAAAGCTTTTACTTCTTGAAAACAAAAAATGTCAGCATTGGTTGCTTTGACTCGTGGGAAGAAGTCTTTTTTGAGTACAGCACGAATGCCGTTGACGTTTCGGGAGGCGATTTTCATTATTCAGCAGATTACAGCAGATTAAAAGGATTTCAGAAGATTTCAGCAGATTTTAGTGATAAATTGTGCTAGTTATTGCGTTGGGAACTATGTCCTGACCTTACCAGCTAATCGTTAAAATCTGTAGAAATCATCCATTTTTCACGCATTCTAAATGCGGGGATGGTTTGTCTTTTGGCTTTATTGAGGTAAGTATTCACATTTTTGGAATGTTGTTGAGCTCGTTGATGGACGGTGATGAGACGTTTGGCAGTCAATATCGTTATTCTTTTATGGAGGGCTTCCAGCAGGAGCAAAGCAAGCATTGCTGTAAATCCATCGTAGGTATTCGTGGTGGTGTAGTGGTCAAATAAGGGATAATAAGCAGATTTTTTACTTTTATTGGGAATAATGATAGGCGGATACCCCAATTTCATAAGTTGTTGATTGATGAGGAGTCTGCCCATTCTGCCATTTCCATCACAAAACGGATGTATGCTTTCAAATTCTGCGTGAAAATAGGCGATATTGTCAAGGAAATATCGGTCAGTATGGGCGTGATACTGATGGACAAGTTTATACATCAGCTCATTGACGAAAGCAGGATTTGCTCCGAGATGAGTTCAGACTTGAACTCGTTCTTTCCCGCTTCTGAAACGACCTGCTCGATGGTCTTTGATGCCAGAAAGTAGGATGGTATGCAAAGAAAGTATAAGTTCAATCGTTAGTTTTTGGTTGGGGGTTTTCAGGAGTTTCTCCGTGATTTTGGCAAGATTTTTTACTTCATAGACTTCACGGAGATTGTAGTCTTTTTTAATCTGATGATACACTAAAATTTCTTCGGTGTCTTTGAGGGTGAGGGTAGAATTTTCAATGGCATTAGAATTATACACCATCTCTGGAAGTTCATTCATAGCGATGGTGTGTAAGGCTTTGGTGTTTCCTTTGCTGAGCTGTTGGTATGCTTGCATAAGTTGGGAAATTTTGTCTTTTGTGGGCTGATAAATCATTTGTTTTGATGATAAGTGTGTTAAAAAAACTGAGTTATACAGTATTTTCACGTAGTTTACGATAAGGATTTAGATGAAAAATGCAAGGTTTTGCTAGGAAAAAAAGACAACTCTTACTGTAAGGAGTTGCCTCAAAAAAGCAAAGGAAAAGACAATTATGGATCAAAAGTTAATTAGTCTTGCCATCAACATTATCAATGAACTGTGTATTTTCGCTTTCATCAGGAATTTTTTCTGTATTTCCTGCTTCTGCTTTTGCTTGCTGATATTCATTAAATGTTTGTTCAGCATTTTTTTGTTCAGCAGTTTTTTCTTGTTCATATACAGCTCTTAAATGAGGAGGAAATTCTGGTTTCTTTACAGCTTGATTTACCTCATTGAGAGTGTCCACATCTTTTTTACTGTCTGGATTTTCCACAATGTCTGTTGCAGCTTTTTGAAATTCTGGTGGAGTTTGTGGAAGTCAGTTAAAAATGTTTTTTTGTCCTGTTTCTTTTACTTCATTAGATGTAATTTCACTTCCTTCAACTTTTTTCAAAGTATCGGATGGTTTTTGTTCTATGAAGTCATTGTTGTTTTGTGCTTCTAATGCCATTGTCTTTAGTATAAAGAATAAAAGTTATGTGAGAAGCTTCAAATGGAAGCCTGTCTCATCGTGCATAAGTTCATACACAAACTGTTCTTTACTGATTTCAATTTCATAACGGTTTGCTCCATTGGGGAGTTGATACCTATTCGTTCCGTTATTATCTGTGATATGCAGTACGAGCAGCTTTGTTCTTCTCTGATTGTTAAACCAAAAGTTTACCGGAATGATAACATCTCCGTGAGGAGTCAAGGTGGGTTTAATGTCGTTTCCTATGACTTCAAATCCAAAGATTTGTTCGTTCCTTTTCCCTCCTTCAAAGTCAATCAATCCTCCATTTTGCAAATCAGCTTTTATTTGATGAAGATGCTGTTTGGTGAGCGGTTTGGTTGCTTTGTCCTCTTTTCCACTAGAAAGATTTTTCCCAAATTTGGCTAAATCTGCTAATCCACTTTTTTCATCAGCAATAAGGGCAGAAAGTTCTGTTTCCAGTATCTCCCAATCATTCCCTTGTGCTGTTGGAGGTTGCCTTACCTCCACGTTTTTGATTTCTTCGTCGGTCATCTTTCGTTTTGGTAAGAACTAAAAAGCATTTAATAATCCGTCCAACCTTTGAAGGTCAGCTTGGTCTTGTTGAGCTTGAGCTTGTTTCTGAGTATTCAGATTTTCTATTGCTTGAATAGCTTCCATAATATGGTGTTTTTTGATTACATCGGTAATTCTATCTACTGCTCTTTTGAAAATTACCACTAAAACATCAGTTGTGTGGTCTTCCAATTGATTATTTTCAATCATTGCTTTAATCCCTCGACCCATTTCTCGGTCAGGCATCGCATCAATTACGGCAAGTAAATAGTCTTGTTTTGTCATCATATCACCAATGAGATAAAAAGCTCTGAGGTAATTATACTCCATATTGCTCTAAAAGTCAAAAAAAAGCAGACTTTTTTTCTATTTTTCTTTCTTTTCTTATCATTTTCTCCAAACCGCTCTTGAAAAAACTCTGTAAAAACGTAATATCCAGCCACAGCATTTTTTATTTTATATATACGTTGTTCTAATGACTGAAATGAAAGATATTAAGAAAAGATTTGTTGCAAATAGTATCAAATGTATTATCGGGATTATTCTGCTTTTTATGTCTTATTCCTATATCCAGTCTCATCCTGCGGAAAAGATTTCTTTTTTCTCTGGGTTCAAAGTCATTTATCAGAATGTGGAAATCTTTTTTCAAAATGTCTTTGGGAATAATGGCGATTTACTCAAACAAAAATATGCATTAGAATCATATTTTCAGGTGCTTATCGCGTTATCCGAAGAAAAATCGTGCATTGATGCCAAAATTGTCCAAGATTTACATCATACGTACGAACAGTTAGTAGAAGAACCCAAAAATACCTTATCTTACAGTTTAGGAAAGTATGTACAAAAACAATATGACTTTGATAAAGCGTTAAAAGTAGATTGTGAAAAAGCTGAACCTTTCAACTCATCACCTAACTCCCCATAATATCTATGCCATAATGGATAACGAGATAGTACCTTTTTTTCTCGGTATCAATACTTACGCCTATGCCCATTTGGGTAAAATTTCCCATCGTGATAGCTCTATAATGCTCTCCATTTCTGCCTTTTTCTGACATAAAGAAATCTCGCGTTGTTTTGAGTGCAGTGATGAGTTTTTCTGTGCAGTCCGTAGTATTGCAGGTATAATATCCTCGTCCTATATTTTCCGAAAACGCTACTTTTCCTCCGCCAGCACTAGGAAATTGTATCCCCAGCGTAGCAAACCAATCCGTAATGCTCGCATAACTGTAATATCCATCACCAGCATTTCTCAGATGCGTATTACTCGTTCTTTCCTCTGCTTTCAACTGGTCTGCTCGGGTTTGGGCAGATTTTTCCAAATCGCTATGATAGGCATAAGGTGCTACTCCACGACTAGTTCTTTCTTGATTGTGTCGCATCAGGAGCATTTCTCTGATTTTTGCAGGATTAACATTGTCCAAATGCAAATAGTTTGTTCCATCAGAAGGTTTGATGGTTGTTCAAGGAGTAGAGAGTTGTTTGATTTTCTCGGTAGTGTAGCTGGAGAGTTCAGCAAAGATATCTTTGTATTGAGAAGTCGTGAAACTGGGGGAGTTGAGCAATGTTTCCAAACTTTTTAAAAAGCTGATTTGATGGGTAGGAGAGCCTTTTTTAGCACTTGCTTGGTCAATGCTAGAGATGAGGCTTTCAACGCTTACCGCAAAAACAAGAGGTAATATACACATAGAGACACTACAGGCGAACATTGTAAGGAGAAATTTTTTCATACGTGAGAGAAGGAAATAAAATTCTCCTAAATAATATAGTAAAGTATCTTGCATTATCAAGGGGAGATGAATTTTTCGTTATTACGAATGAAGATAGGTTACAATAATTACCATATATACTTAGTAGAGATATACCTTTTCCAATAATTTTATATAAAATAATAAATATGTCCATATATATATGAATATTTCTTAAATAAATCAACTCAAAGTGGCTCCCAGACTGGTCAAATTTTTGCGTTTAAAATTTTTCTGGGTATAATAGAGAAAAAGAATTTTTATCTTCTTTACACTATTACATTATGAAGCTGCAACTACCAAGGGTCGTACGTACCCACTCTACTATTGTAGGACTTAGTCTCCTTCTACTCGCAGGAATAAGCGGACTTCTGCTTTCTCTTTCTCCTTCGCCTTCTATGGAGGAGGTCATTTTGGATGGGATGATTACAGAGGACAAGATTACAGAGGATTGAGAGGACAAGATTTCAGAAAATTATCAGAAAATTTCAGAAGATTGATTGGAAGATGTTTCTGATGAAATCCCAGACAACACAACACCTGACTCAACACCCAATGAGGGGCAAAGCCCCGAAACAACCGAGCAAGGGGTACCGCCCCTTGACTCCATAGACGATTCCATAGACGACTCAACACCCAACGAGGGGCAAAGCCCCGAAACAACCGAGCAAGGGGCACTCCACTGAAGCGGAGGATTCCCGCCCCTTGACTCCGTGGATGAAACATCACGTGATGATAATGCGGACAATACAACAGACAATCCACCAGTTGCCGTTCCTTCTACAGGAATGCAGGAGGAAGGAAATCCCGTTGAAGGGTCAGGAGAGCTCAATATCCCAGACACTCCAGACGAGGACATTTTCCTTATAGAAGAGCCTAATAATTTTCAGACATTTGCTACTGCTACAGATATCGAACTTGCAGTATCAATCACAGGAGCCAATCAGACCGTCAAGCTCAATAAATACTTCGGGAATGCCTTTGCAGTAGACCGATGAGATGGGACGAAACAGGACGTTACAACGAGTATTACCCATACATATGCGACTGTTGATACCTACACCATCACACTGAGTCTCACAGGAGGAGCAAGTAGATGGACATTCACATCCTCTAGCAATCCTCTTATTCCAAGAAATGGAACCACAGCAAGTAATATATGAGTTACTAAGATGCCAAGTATGGATTATTTTGGAAATAGTGTGGAAAGTAAAGGAAACTATTTCTTCTATTACTTCAACGGAGGTGGAGCATTAAGCAGTCTCCCAGCAGGAAGCTTTGATACAAGTAATATTACTACAGCAGGAAATTCTTTCTTCTCTTACTTCAACTATGGTGGAGCATTAAGCAGTCTCCCAGATGGTAGCTTTGATATAAGTAAGATTACTACAGTAGGCAATTCTTTCTTCTATTACTTCAACTATAATACAAGATTAAGCAGTCTCCCAGATGGTAGCTTTGATACAAGTAATATTACTACAGTAGGAGACAATTTCTTCGCTTCCTTCAACCATCGAGGAAAATTAAGCAGTCTCCCAGCAGGAAGCTTTGATATAAGTAATATTACTACAGTAGGAAGCGGTTTTTTCGCTTTCTTCAACTATGATGGAGCATTAAGCAGTCTCCCAACAGGAAGCTTTGATACAAGTAAGATTACTACAGCAGGAAGCGATTTTTTCTCTAACTTCAACAGAAAAGGAGCATTAACCAATCTCCCAGTAGGAAGCTTTGACACAAGCAATATTACTACAGTAGGAACCTATTTCTTCGCTGCCTTCAACATGGATGGAAAATTAACTAGTCTCCCAGCAGGAAGCTTTGATACAAGTAAGATTACTACAGTAGGAGACTTTTTCTTCGCTAACTTCACCTATAATGGAAAATTAACTAGTCTCCCAGTAGGAAGCTTTGATATAAGTAAGATTACTACAGCAGGAAACTATTTCTTCTATTTCTTCAACACTAATGGAGCATTAACTAGTCTCCCAGAGGGAAGCTTTGATACAAGCAATATTACTACAGTAGGAACCAGTTTTTTCTCTTACTTCAACTATAATGGAAAATTAACTAGTCTCCCAGCAGGAAGTTTTGATACAAGTAAGATTACTACAGCAGGAAGCGATTTTTTCTCTTACTTCAACAGAAAAGGAGCATTAACCAATCTCCCAGTAGGAAGCTTTGATACAAGTAAGATTACTACAGTAGGAGACAATTTTTTCTCTTACTTCAACTATAATGGAGCATTAACTAGTCTCCCAGCAGGAAGCTTTGATACAAGTAAGATTACTACAGTAGGAGACAATTTCTTC
>JAISMG010000033.1 GCA_031276875.1 Candidatus Peribacteria bacterium
TACTAGCAAATAATATGATGAAAAAAATAACATGAGTACGAACGTTAAGCGTTCTAGCTCTAGGAGGAATAGTGCTATGGTGAGCCAAAAGTTTAGCAGGCGGGGAAATAATTGTACAGTATAAAGCGGTGTGTAGAGCCACCCTCTGAACTGGTGAGGTACGGAATACTCCCGAGGGGACAGGAGACATAGTACTTATAGACCAAACAGAAACGAGCCATAATGTTTGGGTTCCAGACGCAGGAGAGAAAGTATATAGTACTGAATATAACACTGATAACTGTACCTTTAGCTGTAGAGAAGGATATGAGCGAAATGATAGTAATGCGTGTGAAGAAGTGGTCACAAAATATCCAGGTTGTAATACACCAGACATTACGATAGGCAGTTATACGATAGCAGCGTGTAATGTAGGAGCAACGATAGCAGGGATAACTGCATCTTCGTATGGGTATCATTTTCAGCGAGGAAATAATTATGGATTTAATGCACAGCCTGGGAGTACGGTAGTGTCAGGAGCTTTAAACGAACTTGTAGACGCTACAGGGTACTGACCTGCTAGTGGATACTATACGAGTGGTACCTTTATTAGGACCAATTCTGGTACTACAGCTTATGACTGGAGTAATCCAAAAAATGACAATTTGCGAGGAAATACTGGTAGTGAAATAGAAAGACAGTGACCGTGTGCGTCAGGATATCATTTACCGACCAACTTAGAATGGCAAGGAGTGATAGATGCAGCATATGCAGAGGGAGTCTTTAGTTGAACGAAAAATAAAAATAATTATAACTGGAACAGTACAGGGATGAATGAATTGATGGCATTTTTTAAAATGTCTTTAGCCGGTCGCCGCAATCGTGAGTCTGGTGTGCTGTACGGTCAGGGTATTTTCGCGTACTATTGGGCTTCTACGCCCAATGGCTCCAATGCCTTCAACCTGAACTTCTATTCGTCCATCGTCAACCCCCAGAATACGAGTAATCGCTCCTACGGCTTCTCTGTTCGCTGTTTTCAGAATTCTATCTAGCCCCGGAGGAGTACTATTTGTTCCTTAGTGTGTTTGCGAGGAGGCGAGTCCGACGAGCAAGTCGTGTTTGAAAATGAACTCTTCAAAGAAAAAAACCAGAACATGGAGCTCTGGTTTTTTGAAATATTGAAATAGTTATATTGCGTTTTCTTTGTTTTTGTCTTCTTTGGCTTTTTCCTCTTCTTCCAATTTCTTGGCAATATCGGCTAAGTCAGTTTTCTTTTTAGCAGGAGCAGAAGTCTGCTCTTTCTCGTTTTCGTCGATATCTTTCATTGAAAGTCCGATTTTTCTGTTTTTTGGGTCCAAGAGAATGAGTTTTACTTTTACTTCTTGTCCGATTTTTACCACTTCATTGGGATTATTTACGGATTTTTGGGATAATTCACTCAAGTGTACCAGTCCGTTGATGTCATCAAATACTCTCACAAATACTCCATATGGAACAAATCTGACTACTTTTCCTGTGATAGTATCTCCAATGTTATATTTCTTTGGCAATTCTTCTCGAGGGTCTCCTTTTAGCTGTTTCGCAGAAAGGGAAATTTTCCCATTTTCCAGTCCGATGACTTTTACCTGGATTTTGTCTCCAATTTGTCCAAGATTATCAATATTATTGACGTGTCCATAGGTAATCTCTGAAATATGTACCAATCCTTCCACCGTACCTCCAATAGTGACAAACAGTCCATACGAAGAAGTTCCCGATACTACCCCATCAAAAATCTTTCAGATTTCTAATTCTGCTAATACTTTTTCTCTTTCTTCTCTCAATGCTTCTCTTTCTGACAAAATAATTCTTCTTTCATCTTCATCAATATTGATAACTCTGACCTTGATTTCCTGACCGATAAGTTCAAGGAGCTTTCCAAAAATTGCTTCTTGGTCGCCATCTTCTACTCTCGGATAATGGATTGGGGCAAGCTGAGAAAGAGGAATAAATCCTTTGATACCGTGCATATCAATAAGAAGCCCTCCAAGGTTTGCTTCAGTAGGCACCACCGTGATAATGGTATCTTTTTCAAATTTTTCGATAACAGATTTCCAGACATCATACTGCAAAAGTCTGGTGACAGACACAATGTAGTATCCATCTTCGTGTTTGATAGCAGGATTGATGATTTCAAGTTCCAATTCTGTTCCACTGGAGAGGTCCACATCTGATTTTTTTAATTCTTTGGCTTCTTTGGAGAGCAACACTCCTGTAAAAGCCCCATCTTCGCAATCTACGAGAATTCAGTTTTCTATTTCTTTTAGTACGGTTCCTTTTACTTTGGACCCTTCTTTAATAGAAGGAATAGTAAAGGAAGTTTGTTGAGCAGTGTTTGTAGTCATTAGTAAATCAAGTTAGGAAATAAAAAGTTATCTACAATGCTATACTTTGAGACCAGTTTTTTTGGAAATATCTGCATAAGATTCCACATTGTGTTCTTTGAGATACTTCAAAAATCTTCTTCTCCTTGCTACTTTCTGTAAAAGTGCTCTTTTTGCGTCGAAATCTTTTTTGTTTTTGCTTACGTGTTGCTGCAGGAAGGCAATTTGTGTAGTCAGACGTCCAATCTGTGATTCTGGCGATCCTGTGTCATTCTCGTGTCTCTTGAAAGAGGTGCTTGCTTTTTTCTCAGCCATTGGAATAGAATAAAGAATAAAATCTCAGCAGCTACCAACAGGGGTAAATCCGTACGAGGTACTGCTTTTGCATTGTTCTTGTCCTCAAAGAAAGAGTGGAAAAACAATTAGCAATACACTATAAGGAAAAATTTTGTAAATGCAAGAGAAAATGAAAAGATAATCTTTACAAACACAAACGCAATAATTTCTTTTTTAAAAAAGTCTGCTTTTTTTTGACTTTTGGAAGGGTTTCAAGTATAATTGAATAAGGATTTTAGCAACATATTGGAAAATGACAAATAAACAGATTGAACAACAAACATCTCACCTTCCAAATGAAATCACTACTCGTGAAGCATTTTTCCAAAAATTAGGAACCCATAAAATTTCTGATTTGACCCGTAAAACTGACCAAGGAACACATCGAGAGATGAGTTTACCTGTAGATGATATCTATTATTCTCCTGAAAGAGATACCTTTACCATTAAAAAAGAACTGTTTGACCAAATAAATAATGAACAAAAAGCTAAAGAAACCCAATCTCTCATAGATGGAACTAAAAGTGAAGTAGAAAGAACACAACAAGAAACCGCAGCTACCGCAGCAGCTAAACAAAAAACAAGAGAATTAGATGCAGAGACCCGTTCCAAAGCAGAACTCGATAAACCTCTCCGAAATACGTATCAATGATATCTTATATCCCTTGAAGAATTAGCAAAAGATTTTGAGGGAATTCGCCAAACTAGTGATAAAGCTAAAAGAGTGAGTAAAACAGGAAAACAAACCCTCAAACACGTAGAAGCGACTGCAAAAGCACGAAAAAAACATGTGGATAACGTCATCAGTAATGTGAAACAACAACAAACAAAAATGCAATTAGCAGATGATGCTCCTGTTGGAGCTATACACGAAGAAAACTTTTTAGAAGTGTTTGGTGAAATGCTGGCATTAAAAAATGACTTGGAACATTGAGAACACGGAGAACTTTCAAAAGAAGCTCGTAAACCAAATGACAGTAAAAGAGAAATCAAAAGAAATACCAAAGAACTCAAAAAACATCACAAAAGACAAGAAGAACTCAATCAGCTCTTGGCAAATCAAGAAATCATAAAAATCGCAGATGATGACGCAAACCTAACTAACCAGCTTTTACGTGAAATGATAGACGGAAAAATGGACCTAGCACATCAAATGTACTATCAAATGCTTTTTTATCAGTTAGGACAATACACTGCAAATTATCCATTCATCTATAATAGTATCATTGAACGTGCAAAAGCCGATAAAGCATTTGCCCAATCCATAGGATATGCACTTCCCACTTCAGAATATGCTTGATGAGCTACCTTTGCTGCTTCTGGTAGTTATGAAAGAAGAGGAAACGGAGTAGATGTAAGCAAGTTGGACCGAGGAGAAACCTTCACTCAACAAGGAGCAAGAGGAGTGATAAGAAAAGTATTTGATTTATTCCCCAACCTCACAGAAGCACAAAAAGATACCCGAACTACATTAGGATTTACAGCTCTTTTAGGAGCAGGAATTTGGCAAGCAGGGAAATGGCTTTTCAAAGGAAAAGGAGGATTTTTGACTAAAACAGCGATAGTAGCAGGAGCATTTTTAGGGACACAAGTACTTTTTGGGGAAGATTTACCTTCTCTCATTAAAAAAATTGCAACCTGAGGTATTAGCTTCAAAGAATTAGGAGACAGAGCATTACATTCTTTCAGCTTACAAGGAAAAGAAGTGCAACAATATGCACAAGACAATATGTTGATGACGTGTTTTGGAGCATATACTCCTGCAACCATCACTGAACAAATGAAAGAACGAAAACAAGGAAGAAATCTTCAATCGCGAACAGTCTTTCTCCAAGAATTAAAAAAATCTGACTCCGAAAATGCTTCAGCATTAGAAGCAAAATTTGGAAATCCTGTACAAGTACAAGAACTAGAAAAATGGCTTACCAGCATCGGAGTAGGATTTCCAGCAAAAAATGCTCTTTTGAACGAGAAAATGTCCGATATTCAAAAATACCAAGAAAAAAATTATCAAATCTTACAAGACTGGCTTGATAAAAATGGAAAGAAACCAAAAGAATGAAGTTACGAAAAAATGAATAATATTCTCACCAAAAAAGACCCCCTAACTCTTGCAGACATTGAGCAAATGGACAAAATGCAACTTTTTGAAACCGATAAAGAAAGACTGTCTCCAGCAGAACAACAAGAATTGACTGCTATGAACGAGCAAATCAGAGCCCTTAACCTTACTCCAGAACAAAAAACCAACTTATTGGCAGTAGCTGAAGGATTTTACAAAATCCCCGAAACAGGAGCTAGACCAAAATTCTGATTTAAAAATTCACTCACTCTGGGAGAAGTTCTCCTTACTCACGGAGAACAAGAAATTGCCATCAATATCAATCAGTTTAGTTTACCTCATTTCAATACTGAAAAACCATTTTCTAATCATATTGACTGCCTCAGCACTGCTTATATGGCTGCTTATATCTTAGAACAAAAGAAAAATACTCCTTCTTCCAACCCTGCTCCCTTCTCTTATGCAATTCAACGCAAAGGTATTGTATTTGATGATGCAGACGTTGCGTCACGAGACTTTGATACGAGAGTGCTCAGTACGTGATGGTTTGGAGCTAGTAAAGAAGTTTCTCAAGAAGTGGGCGACCATCCCGAAAGGTTCGCAGACTATCTCAATGAACTTTGGCAACATCAATCAGAAAACCGTACTTCGGCAAATTTTGAAGCTCTGCCCGATACCGCTCAGACCAAAGACCAAATCAATCAGTTTTGACTGTCTCCTAACGACGCATATCTTGCCCAAAAAGCTTGCAATGAAATCTACGCTACCTACGGAGCAGAAGCAAAACAACTGGGTATCCATTTCAGAAAAGAAGGAGAACATCTCATTTTCACCAGTTATGGCAAAGAGATGAAAATAAATCTGACTACCAAAAGCTTGGAAGGATTGACCACCACCAAAAACGAGGCAATTCCTTTTACCAATATTGCCGAACTCATCAAAGCTGCCAATTTTATCAATGTTATCAAATACCATTCTCAACATATGACCGCTCTAGCAAATAAACAGGGAAATGGCACGGTAAAATATGACATTCATCCGTTTTATGTTGATACGTATGGTAATTTGATGTTTAGAGGAACAGGAGAAAATACGACCGTAGCTACAGGAATGCATCGAATTTTAAGTCGATTACCTTGATGAAATAATGCTATCCAAGCCAATTCTCCTACCTTAAACACTCACAAAGACGATATCGTAAGATACTTGAATAAACACAATCCACCATTTCGACAAGGCTATGATAAATAATCATAATTCGGGATTGCTAATATAGATATTACAACTTAAAATTATGGTAAAAATGTATAGAAATAAGTATTTATTTCTCTATCCATAAAAGATGGAATGTAAAAAATGTTGATGAAAAGCTTTTCACAAGGCATGATTTGTGAGATGATTGCAAAGATATATATATTGTATTACTCAATTCTTCTCTTAATGTATGTTGATGTTCTTGTTGATATCTTTAGTTAGCAATCCCCATAATTGTAAGCTTTACCTGAAAAGGAAAAAAATGCACATTTTTTCTTTCACGAGAGAAAAAATACAAGAACACTTGCAATCGTTCAGCGTTCTCTTATAGTTTTTTTTGGACTAGATAGTTCGCGAATGGACACTACTATCAAAATTCCTACCGAACTCCAGGGAGCCGGTATTCCTGCTGTATTGCAGGACGAGCTACCCACCTTAGATACGGGGGGAGGATAGGTCTGTTTACGGCTATTTGGTCTTTTATGGAAGATTGCGGATGATTACTGAAGATTGCATTATTTTAGATACGCGATAAGATGAAAAAAATTAACGAGACGTTTATTTGCATTCATTGTGGGAGAGAAGTACCTTTAGCACCGAAAACGTGTAGAAATCACTGTCCTTTTTGTTTTACTTCTTTACACGTGGATGGAGAAATTCCGTGAGATAGAGCTTCAACGTGTGGAGGAAAAATGGTTCCCATTGCTTATGAGATAAAAAATGCTGACTACAAAATTCTTTTCCGCTGTGAAAAATGTGGCAAACAGCATCGAAATAAAAGAGCAGAAGATGATGAAATTACGCTTTTGCCAGAAGTATTGAAAATCTCTTCTAAATAGCTATAATAATTGCACTTTATTTTTTGTTCTCCAGAATATGACTATTTCCCTTTCTCTCGCAAATAAATATCGTCCTCAAACCTTTGACCAAATGATAGGGCAACAGCATATTATCGGTATTCTCAAAGCGAAAATGCAATCTGACCGTGAAAGCCTTCAGAATTATCTGCTTACTGGACCCAGAGGAACAGGAAAAACTTCTTCTGCGAGAATTTTGGCCAAAGCTATCAATTGTCTCAATCCTCACGAGGGTAATCCGTGTAATGCTTGCACCAATTGTGATATTATCAATGCAGGGACTTCATTGGATTATGTAGAGATTGATGCGGCTTCTCATACAGGAGTGGACAATATTAGAGAAGAAATTTTGGATAAAGCTCTCTATCCTCCCACCGCTCTCAAAAAGAAAATTTATGTGATAGATGAAGTCCATATGCTTTCCAAAGGTGCGTTCAATTCGTTGCTCAAAACGATAGAAGAACCGAAAGGAAATGTGTGTTTTATCCTTGCTACGACGGAAATTCACAAAGTCCCAGACACGATTATTTCTCGTTGTCAGGTATTTAATTTTAAAAAAGTGGCGGATGAAGAGATTACTAGTAATCTGATACATATTTGCGAACAAGAAGGATTTTCGTATGAGAAAGAGGCATTGGCGTTGATTGCTACGATTTCTGATGGTGGAGTACGTGATAGCGTAAAGTATCTTGACCAAGTCAGCATTCTTTGAACGATTACCCAAGAAAATGTTTCCAAATTTCTCGGGATTTCATCAGAAGCGAGTATCAAGGAATTTTTGCAACAGTTAAAAACCAGAAATAAACATCAGATGTTTACAGCGATTGACCAGCTCACTGCTCACGGTATCGATTTATATCAATTTACCAAACAAGTATTGGGATTTATTGATACGCATTTTTTGGAGGATGTGGAGTTTTATTTGCAGGTTTCTGAAGTGTTTGGGGAAATTTTGCGTCAAATTAGATATTATCCTTATCCTGCATTGGTGTATAAACTGGCAATGCATACGTATATGGAGCCTCAGGCGACGGTTTCACAGCAAGCAGAAATTTCAGTACCTAAGGTGAATGTTTCAGCTCCTGAAGCAACTATTTCAGCTCCTGAAGCAAGTGTTTCATCTCCTGAAACAACAATTCCAGCATCTACAACGACCATTTCAGAGCCAAAAACAGATGGCACAACGCAGGACATACAGGACATTCAAACGCTGTGGAATGGCATTTTGTCTCAGTTGAGCAAGCCTACGCTTCAGTCGAATTTGAAAGATTATGTGATGGTAGAACGTGTCGAAAATGATGTTATGCATTTAGTGGTGATTAGTAAAATTGCTGAAACTTTGCTCCAAAATGCTGACAATAAAAAGGAAATTGAAACTCAGCTTTCTCTAGCTCGTTGAGCTCCGACGATGATTGAGTTTGTGTTTGAGTCCAAAGAAACGTATTTTGCGAGGAAATTAGAGCAGTAAGGTTGCTTTTGTACAATCGATTTGCTTTTCTTCTCCAAAATCCTACAATGAAATCATCTTCACTTTATCTTTTTTCTGATTTTCACCTATGACCCCTTATCTTATTCTTTCTTCGTTGCTCTGAATTGGTGTCGGTTATCTCATCTTTTATCTCAGATACCAATACAGAGATACGGTTAATGAACTCCGTTCTCATCTCAAAGAAGCGAGCAAACAAATTCAATTTCTCCAAGAAGAATTGGAAGAATTTTCTGCACAAAACGAAATCCTCAAGTCCAAAACTGGAGAATTACTCGACAAAAACGATGAATTACACGATGTAGTGGCAGAATTAAGTACCTATTATGTGCATATCAAAAAAGCATCAGAAAAGAGTTCAGAACTCAATAAATTTCTCACGGAACCTGACCCAGCATTGGAAGAGAAAATTTACAAGCAATTAAAAAGAGACAAAAAAGCTGATAGTGAAAAAAGTTTCTTTTAGTAAGTAAACCAATTATCAGATGAAAAAAACTGAACTTTCCCCATATGCTACCCTCAAAACGCAAATTGCCTCGCTTTTACAGCAAGCCAGACAACAGGTTATTCATAATATCAATACTACCATTGTTCAAACTTACCGACATATTGGAAAATATATTGTAGAGTATGAACAGGACGGAAATGAAAGGGTAGAATATGGTTCATCATTATTACAACATCTTTCACAAGATTTAAAAAAGGAATTTTGAAGAGGGTTTTCATCGAGAAATTTATACAAATTTAGACAATTATTTCTTACATTTCCAAATTTTGCCGATGACATCGGCAAAATTCAAAATCTCGGATGGTCTCATATAGAACGTATTATGCACCTGAAAAATCCCGATGAACAACAATTTTTCTTTATTGAAGCCTCTCAAGAAAAACGAAGTGTGAAAGAGCTTGATAGACAAATCAATTCAGCTTTGTATGAAAGATTGATGTTGAGTAAAGATAAAGAAGGAGTAATGAAACTTGCCAAAGAAGGCGAAGTCATTCAAACTTCCCAAGACCTTATTAGACAACCTTATATTTTAGAATTTCTGGGACTAGAGCCTCATCATCGCTATACTGAAAAAGACCTTGAAACTGCCATTATCAATAATTTGCAATATTTTCTTTTGGAAATGGGAAAAGGATTTACTTTTGTAGCAAGGCAAAAAAGGATAAAATTAGATATTGATGATTTTTACATTGATTTAGTGTTTTACAATCGTCTTTTACGTTGTCATCTTTTAATAGACTTAAAGATTTGAAAAGTTAGTCATCAAGACCTTGGACAAATGCAAATGTATGTCAATTATTATGATAGAGAAATCAAACTGTCCGACGAAAACCCAACGATTTGACTCATTCTTTGTAAAGAACAAAATGATTTAGTATTGCAGTATACGTTAAGTCCTGAACAAAAACATATTTTCGCAAAGGAATATAAACTTTATTTGCCAACAAAAGAAGAACTAAAAAAGTATTTTGCTACTTATTTAGAATAAAAGCAGGATTTACAACATTTAGAGAAATATTGAAATATGTATAGTTTTTAGTATATTATTCTATCATCAATGCTAATCAGACCAGCCACTTCACAAGACGCCGAACAAATTCTCAGTATTAACTTTAAAGCACGAAAAGAAGGCTATCGTGGATTGATAGACCAAGCATATTTGGAGACTAGAGTAATCACACCAGAAAGAATTTATAAATTTGCTGAAAAAATCCAGAGTACAAAACATTGTTTGGTGTATGAAAATGAGACTTATGAACTTTTAGGATATATTGATGTGGGAACTCCTCGTGATGAGAATATTGCTTATGGATATGAAGTACATTCATTTTACGTTCTTCCTGAGTATCAGAGAATAGGGATTTGAAGTCAGCTCTGGACAGCCTTTCAACAAGACATTCAAGGACAATCTTTTTATCTTTGGACATTAGCAGGGAGTAAAGGTGAACAATTTTATTTGAAACATTGAGGGAAAGTGTTTGGAACAAGTAGCCAAGAAATTGGAGGGAAAAACTATTCTCTTGTAGGATATGCTTTTACTACAGTTCATTAAATGAAGAAAAACTTGCAAAAATACTAAAAATTTGTGTATACCCAAAATAGTATCAAAAATCGTCTCAACCTTTGTTTATATCCAAAATTTATTTGGTATTCCTTTCCAAGAAATTAACGATAATCCAGAAAAACTTCTTTCTTAATGGATATACATCCTAATGCCAGCTACTTGCATTTCTGCCTCTATACGTAAGTCAACATTTCGCTCGCAGCAATGCAGACGAAAAAGAAAAAACCCAGCTAAACCGGGTTTATTTCTACTTTTTACTATTACTTTACTATAGTTGCTCTATAAATCTGTAAGAATATCCACGCTCTCAATTCTATCAATGTAGGGTCAATATTGGTAATAACTTGTGCACCTTTCAGAGCTAAGAGATGATTGTGATATCGGAATTCCTCGCTTCCTTCATTCGTTTTTCCTCGCAAAATACGTGAGAAAATCGTTCAGAATTCTGCTCTGCTGACATACTTATCAGGCATAAAGTCCGTCAATGGCGTATAATCAGGATGTATCCCCATCACGTCATACTGACAGGCAAGCGTCATATAGTTATATAAATCTGTTCCCTGATACTTTGCAATACTTGCTTGGAATGCTGAACAATCTTTTTCAAGGTTTGGCTTTTTGTCGGGCATTTCTGTAATCAAGTATTGACTGACAATTTTTGCTAGTTCGGCTCTGGTAAGTTGGTCGTGCAGTCTCGCTTGTTGGACGGTTCTCATTGTCGTAATGTCTTTATTACACGAGTACCAGTAAGCAACATTTTCTTCATTGGTGTAAGGAGAATTAACTATAGAACATTTTCCTGATGGAGTAAAAGGTTCTACTTCACCCGGAAGCACCGTTTCACTAGCAGAAGTCTCTGAAGTAGAAGTCTCTGAAACAGAAGTATTATTTGAAGAAGCTGAACTTCCACCTCATCATCCTCCACCTCATCCTCCACCGCTTGAAGGTCTGGAACTTATAGTAATCACAATCGTTCCTGTATTGGAGAAGATTTTAGTTCCACAATCATCACCTGTTTTATAAGCAACATACTCAAGCGTTGCACTTGTAGCCCACGTCCCTGTAAACGTCGGTGTGAGATATTCAGTTCCACTTATTACATAGACGAGAGAAGCACCATCAGCATCAGTTCCAGAAAGCTGAATACTTATCTGTTCATTAGCGTATCCACTCACAGTTACATTTTGCACTACAGGAGCAGAAACCTTTTGAAATTTAATCTCTTCTACTTTATTCAGCAGAGAAGCAAAGAAATCTCCTTTAGTCCCTCATCAAGTTGCAAGTGTCTTGAGTTCATCCCATCCGCTCAAGAGCATTGAACCTTTCAAATATCCACTTTCATTTACTTTCACTCGCTTTCCCATATTATTATGGAGATATGAAAGTCTGGTTTTTAATGCTGTTTGGAGTTTATCAAGAAGATTGTTTGCCGTTGTGGTTTTAAAAACCGTTTGCTGTAAAATACCCAATCCCGCAGTTATTCTATTTTTTCGTGTATCAGTAAGAGAAGTTTTTACTTTCCCAATCACTTTCTCAAAGAGAATATCCCACGTATACGACGGCATATTACCATTCCAACCCCAAAGATGACCTCGTACACTTGCAGGATTAAGAATATTGTCTTTTCCTATCGTCATTATTTCCACTTTTCCCACATCCGCTTCTCCTGTAAAATCTACAAGTCCCGTACCTGCCAATAACCAAACTTCTCTCACACCACCTGTGTTCGTTGTTATCGCTACATATCCTCGTGCTTGGTCGCCTGAAGTAGGAGCAGTTAATTGCAAGGTTGGTTGTGTCGTAAAGATTACTGTACCCGTACACATATTATCTACACGGGGAGCATTTAAAGGATTGTTAGTAAATGTTATCGTTAAATCTTCAATAATTCCTTTCACCCAATCTCTCGTAGAAATAGAAGTAGTAAAGAAAGCTGAAAGTGCTTTCTTGATTTGGTTGGCTCCATTCTCATTTATCCATTTTCTGTCTTCAAAGATATCAACAGCGGTTTCTGCCAGTCCTGTAAACGCTGGGAGAAATTTCTTGTAAATTTTTGTCCCTCTAATCACATCAATCTGCGTAAAAACTGCATTAGCCTTGCTTATCGCGTCATCAATGTTTCCTGCTTCAACGGCTTTGAAGAATATTTCCAGAGGAGTAAGGAAATTTTGCACTACCGCTAATTTTGCGGGGATACCTGCGATACCACCTTCTATTCCATTAGTAGTAAGGAGAGTGTCAATTTTTTGTAAAAAAGCTATTCAATCTTTAAGTTGTGCATTCAGAGCGTCTCCCTTTTTTTTCAACGCATCACCTTTATCAAATGCAGCTTGTTCTTCATCACCTCGCGTTGTATAGTTAGGATTTCCTCCACCTAATAATAGCTTTATTCTTTGAAGTCCTATAACTGGAAGTATATATGCTTTCAATATTCTTGATATTTCTGTCGCAACAGTTTCCAATTTAGATAGTTCTTTTACAATTTCACTTAAATATGGTACCATATTTGCAAGAGATTTTCATTGCATATTCTTTAAGCTTGTATCTATAACATTTAACATTGATATAATTCCTGTTCCTTCATTTGTTAATAAAGCTATAGTTCAAGTTATCCCATTTACTGCATAATTTATATATAAATTTTTCGAAAATCCTAGATTTATTCAATCTATAAGTCCCGTAATACAAGCAGTATTTCCAGATAATGTGGTAGCAAATCCCGAAAGCGTTGTAGCTACTGCTCCAAAATCTAGACTTGATACTTTGGTTATAGCATTGCTAATCTGTTCTTGCTCTGCTATAGATAAGGATGCACCAGTCATTAACTTATCAAAAATTCATATAACACCTGATAAATTTGTAATAATATCTATCGTTTTTTGAATTTCTATATCATATATATATGGCTGAAATATAGCCAAAATATCTTCCTTAGAAGTACAAGACACACTAGCTACTTGCATATTTGATTGCCCACTAAATTTTGCTTTTCATCAAGTCGTATCTTCAACTTCTGGCTCATAAGGGACAACATCCTCACCTTCATCTAAAACAATTTCTTCTTCATCTTCATTATTTACGTCACTTTCTTCAATGTTCTCATTTTCAGCGTCAGCTTCTTCATCTTCATTATGTACATCACCTTCTTCAACGTCCCCTGTAGCAACCTCTTCAGGGTCAGCATTTTCAGCTTCTTGTGTTTCGGTTTCTTGTGTTTCTGTTTCGGTTTCTTGTGTTTCTGTTTCAGAAGTCCCCTCATTAGGGATGATTTCTGTTTGTGCTGGTTCATTGTTTGCCTCCGCAAGCTCACCAGTTTCTGCATACAAAAAATTTGGCAAAATCATCTGTACCAATAGCACAAACGTTGCCAAATAAGTGAAGTGTTTTTTCATCGTTGTCATCTGACCGTGTAAATAATAAGTATAAAAACGACATAAAGCGTCGCTAGAGAAATGTCTAGACATAGCAATAGAGAACTTCTATTCTCCTGATTTGTGCTTGACATCTCCTAGTATGAACGTAAGAATTTATATATTTTTTAAAACCAATTGCAAGCAGAAATGCAGATTTTTTTATCATATATCTATTATTTTAGTGAACGTGGAGGTGGGAAGTGGCGTTTTACGAGATTTTTTTATGTACAATCCCTCAACATGTAATCCAATAAAGGGCGAAGCCCTGAAACAGCAGTACCAGCAAATTCCATTATTAGCATTTCACCTACAATCTTCTTATGAAAATTGTGAGTTCATCCCCAAAATTAGGGCAAATTTTGTGGGTTCATTCCCAAAATTCATATAAATGCTTGTGCATTTTTACATCCCCCCTACTCCCGCAGGACTGCTATTTATTGTATTTCTCCTTTTTTCTTCTTTTTTCCACAGAAAGGCATTGATAGCCATTCTGGTAGGAGAAGCATTACAAAATTCATCTATCGTGAGGAGCAAAAGCCCTTTAATTCCTTGCATAAGACTAATAGTCTGATACGCAGTATGTTCAATCTTTTGGATAATAGTAGCCTTTTCTTCCTCATTTATCCCTGCATAATGATAAAAATAACTGATATTGTTATTTAATGCTCTGACTGAGCTCTGCGTATCATATTGCAGATTTCTGATTTGTTTACAATTCTCCTCGTTGAGAGAAAGGAGATAGGTCGTGAAAGCAGACAGATTTTTCTGAATATTTTCTAATTTGTAGGTGTGAAAATATTGTAATGAATTTTTTACTTCATTTTTGAGGTATCTCGCAATTTCGAGTTGGTCGCAAACCGCAATCAAGTGAAGATAAAGTGTCTGTTTTTTTGTGGGAGTGGAAGTCATAAGTATGCAATACTAATCAACTAAAAACATAAGCAGCAAGAGTGGCTACATCTGAAAGATACGCACGTTGGTTTTGGATTTAATATAATTGAGGAGATGGATATCGTGAGTAATCAGGATAATAGTATTACCTGACGCATTCGCTTGGATGAGATGATTTCCTATTTCTTGGGTATCTTCCCAATCCAAATTACCCGTCGGTTCATCTGCGATAATAAATGCAGGAGTATGAATTAAAGCTCTGGCAATGGCAACTTTCTGCTTTTCCCCGCCAGAAAGAGCTTGTGGGGTACTGTGAGCTATCTCTTCCAAATTAAGTTTTTTGAGAATTTGTGTATAACGTGAAGCAATTTCACTTTTACTCATTCCCTGTAATCTCAGAGGATAGATAATATTTTCTTTGATGGATAAGGAACTTATCAATTTATCATCTTGAAAAACTATTCAGATATTTCTTCTGTAGCTTTGAATTTCGTCATCATTCCAAAGAGCAATATCGTACATTTTGTAATATACCGACTTTTTATATGGTCTCAATTCCCCAATCAAAAATCTGACAAGGGTAGATTTACCAGTTCCTGATTTTCCGATGACAACAGTAAAATCTCCTGGAAACATCTCAAAATTAAGTTTTTTGAATAAGGGTTTGGTTTGCTGAGGATAGCCTCGAGTCAATTCTTTAATCATCAAGAGAGGAAGTGAAGGAGTTGTCATAATGTAAAGAGTTAGAATAAATTACTCTATAAGTATAGTCGATTTTTAAAAAAAAGCAAAAAAAATCTGATTTTTCCCGCGAGTAGGGATTGACTTTTAAAGGATTAGATGTTTTTTTTCAATGCTAATTTTTTAAAATGGCCTTTTTATCACATACATTACTCTTTCAATATCTCACGGAAATAGGGAATAGTGATGTTCTTTGGTAAGCTGTAACTTCCAAATCTTACAGACTTTTTCCAAGTCTTTTTTTTCGGAAACAAGATATTGTTTCATCAAAATCAATGTTCCACCGGGTTTGAGCAAAGGATATGCCCAAGGAATAAGTTTATCCACATAAGCAACCGCCCTTGCTGTCAAATAGTCAAACGTCTGAGGATACCCTGCAGGCACGGAATGGGGATAGTCCTCTATTCTGCTCCATACTACTTGAGCATTGGGAATATGAAGCGTAGCAATCATTTCATTGACGGCAAGAGTTTTTTTCTGGATGGAGTCGATACCGATAAACTGTCCATCAGGAGAAGTCAATGCGAGAGGAAGCAAAGGAAATCCTCCTCCTGTTCCCAAATCAGCTACCGTAGCCCCTGAGGGGAAATGTACTACCTTATATATTTCTAAAGCATCTTGAATATGTTTAAGCCAAACCCCCTTTTCATCACGAATAGCAGAAAGGTTGATTTGTTTATTTTTGGCTAAGAAAGTCTGGATGAGGGGAGTTCGTTGTTCCATATTTCAAAAAGAAAAGAGCTAAAAAGCAGATAGATAGTTTTTTATCTGTTTTCTCCACAGATGCAAGCAGAAAGGTATCAATTAGCCTTTCTCTTTTTCTCGTCGTCCTATCACCAATCCATACAAGAGAAAGAAAGGATAGACGACCATTCTATCTCCCAAACTATGCAACACCATTCCTTCAGCACATAATCCCAAAAATCCTATCCCAAATCCCAATAAACTCCGCCACAATAATTTTTGGAATGGAGAAAGATTTTTGTTGCGATATTGCCAAAGCGTCAGTGCGGTATATCGAATTATTCCTCCTAGCATTATTCACCAAAAGAGCAATCCGATGAGTCCATATTCCATAATGATTTGAAGGTATTGATTTTCTGGATTGTAGCCGTAAGTGGAGATTTGATGTTGAAGGTTGACTTTTCTAATCGTTTCACAGCGAGGGTCAGGATGAGAAATTTCTGTGGCGAAAATATCGACTTTTTCTTTAGTTGCACAAAGTTGATGAGATGCTGGTCCAGCGTATCCCGCACCTCGTCCCGTAATCAGACGCTCTTGAGCTAATTTTCGTCCTTCCACCATCAAGACTAGGTGACCTGTATTGGAATGTTCTCTGGCGAAAAATTTCTGCCCAAACACCGCTAATCCTCCTATCCCCAACATTCCCAACGTGATGAGCAATCGAAGCCATTTTTTCAATAATTTTCGATGAAGCAGGAGTGCAAGAGCGACCACTTCTACTCCAAACACCGCGATGGAAGCTCTTGACCACGTAGACAACACCAACAGTCCTACACCTACTGCGAAAAGAAACTGCTTTTTGATACTTTTTTTTCTCAAATATCCCAAGGCAATAACAGGGAAAAAAGCTATCAACCAAAATCAAAAGCTCGTTGGCCTTTCAAAGAGAAATTGGTTTCTCACAAATCCCTTATTGATAAGCGTATAATAGGCTGCGGGAGGTCTCGCACCAACGGTTCCCTCGAAAGCGAAATGATTGTAGCCAAAAAATTTCAGTCCATTGGGCATCAAATAGACGAGTACTCGCCGAAATAATCCTCATCGAATACACCACATAAACAGCTTTTTGTACATCGCCAAAATTTGGCTATCTTCCTCAGTCAGAAATAGCAATGCCAGCAGTATTCCCAGCCCGAAAATCAGAAACGGCAACAAATCATATTTAAACGAAAGAATGAACGTAGACAGCCCCACCTTTTGTATCCCTAACGCAAGGAGAAAAAACACCAGCGAAGTAATAAAAAAGAAGATAAAAAATCTGATACCCAAATTACGAAAGCGTGTTGGGAGGAAGGGAGTATTGGAAATGGTAGGAGAAGGTGAAGTTTGCTGAGCGGCAGCTTTTTTTTCTTTGATATAACGAGCAATTGCAGTCAAATAGGTATATCCGATAACGACACAACCTAGTACCAACAGATATTCTTTCCACATTCGGATAAACTTTCGAAAAGTTCCATCCCGTCCCAGCTGAAACGTAACAAATGTCTGGAGAAAAAACTGCACCAAAAGTCCTATCAGAAACACTTTACAGAGTAATCTCATTCGAAATCTGAGGTTGTGAGTATGCATTACTGTAAGAGAGAAGAGAATAAATACTATATTCATAAATGATACTACTCTTTATCTTGCAATTTTCAATCAAAAATCGAGAGAAATTTATGGAAGTATCTTCATCAGCATTTGAAAGACAGTTCCTCTGAGTTCTTTTCTCATTGGGTCAATGTTTCGCGGAATGATGCCTGCTTTTTGAAGTGCAAGCAAATGGTTGTGGTATCGTCGCTCTTCATTACCTTTATTTGCGTTTCCTCGGAGCAGGCGGGAAATAGTAGTAGCTATTTCTGCGAGAGTAATCGTATCA
>JAISMG010000026.1 GCA_031276875.1 Candidatus Peribacteria bacterium
TATGGTATTCATCAATCCTACAAGTAATAGTCATTCTGACCCCGCAGTCCTGCGGGGGAAGAAACCAGATATTAAGATTATCTTTCATCTGGATTCTTCACTTCGGCTTGTTCAGAATGACTGCGTGATGAACAGTAGTATCCCTTACCTCATCAGTTCATCAGTAGAGGAATAGTTAGGATATAAGCTTAATTATTCCTGTCTTCAAAATTTTTTATTTGGACAGTAGTGAAAATTAAGCAGAAAATTTGACAAATTCCCCTATTATAAGTATACTTGTAATGTATCACTTTTTACATAATAGTTGTTGCAATGTCTCTTTCTAGCTTTTTTTCCACTTATAAATATACGCTTCGAAAGATTTTCGGAGTTGCTCTTATGGTCTATCTTGCGTTAATGGTAAAGATAGAAGGTATTGGTGAAACGGATGAAGTAGTTCAATTTGATTACTTTGTGGATACTCACGGAGCAGCAGTTCCGGAATTTTGCCAAATGTACCAAAATGAAAAAAAACAACAAAGCCCTCTTCATCTTCTTCTAGAGGAACTTTGTCAAGACTACAAACCAGAAGGAGAGTCAGGCTTTTCAGCTCCTGAAACTTCTTTTACGCGTTTGTGTGAAAAAAGCTCAGTATTGTGTGAAAAAACCACGTTTAATGGGAATTTCTCAACAGAAGAAAAAGCTGATTATTTTGGGCAAGTGAAACGTTTAGTAGAGGATATCGATAGTACCGCGAAAAGAGGGACTGCTTTAGAACAAGTTTTTACGCAAATTCTCATCAATCAACTCAAAGGCGAGAGAAGGTGAAGTTCCACGTGGACCAAACTCACGATGAATATTGGAGGATTGAAATATCCTGATGAATTTTTTCAAGTGCTGACTCACGAAGCGGGACATATTGTAGACCTTGGTTCTCTTCAAGGGAAAAGTTCTAGTAAAAGTAATGTTTTTACAGAATTTGGGAAGAAAGTATTTGCGATAGATGACCCTTCATTGGAATATTACCGTTATTCTCGGCAGTCTGAAACGATTAGAAAAAGTGGAGTGAATAAAAGTGATTTTTGTTCGTGATATGGAATGACCGACCCTTTTGAAGATTTTGCTGAATGTCATAATCTGTATCTCAATCACAATAACCTATTTCAATCTTTAGCACGCAACAATCCGTCTCTCAAAGAGAAATACAATTTTTTTGCAAATCTGTATGGTGGACATTATCTTTCGCATTCTTTCCTTGCACTTTCAGAGCTTGACCTCAACTGGAGAGCTTGGGATACCACGAGAATGCAAGAAGTTTAAAAATGCTGTAATACACTAATCCTTTCATCAATACTTGGATGAGTATCTCGCAGAGAAGACCTTGTTTTTTTCTTCATTCCCATCACTTCTTCATCCTTCACGCTTGGGCTTTCAATGAAAAACATTGCAATATTTTTATTTGCACTCGGAACTGCGGAATGCCCTGCAATTTTTTGTAATGCGGAAATCATCGCTTGATTGTCTTTCGTCAGTTCTACGCTTCCTGCGTCAGCCAAATATTCCCTTTTCCTCGAAATAGCAAGTCTTATCAGAGGATAAATCAGATACCCCAACAACAGAAAAGCCAACCCTACTAGTACCATCAGCATTTGTAGTCTATTATCCTTATTATTTCCACCAAATCTCACTCTAATAAGCACCTCTCCCAGCACTGAAATAATCCCGATAAACACCACCGTAATCAACATCAGCATACTATCTTTATTTGTAATATGGGAAAGTTCGTGAGCAGCAACAGCTTCAATTTCTCTTTTGTTGAGCGTTTCGAGTAATCCTTTGGTAAATACCACTCGTGCGTCACTTGTCCTCCGACCTGTTGCAAAGGCATTCAATCCGTCCGTCTCGATAATTCAGATTTTTGGCATTGGTAATCCTCTGGAAATACAGAGATTTTCTACGATGTTGTAAATTTCAGGATTATCTTTTCTCGTGAGTTCTTTCGCACCAGAGAAGCCAAACATAATCTGCTTTTGGAAAAAAAACGTAATCAGTCCTCGGATAACAATTATGGGGCCAAGGAAAAGAAAAATCTGTTTGTTCAGCACGAGTGCTTCGTTAATTCTTTGCGAGAGAGGAACTGCACTTTCGGTAGCAAACAAGGTGATAATCAGCAGACAGATGACAAATAAAAATATCGGAAACAGAAGCATCAAAAAAATGCTCTTTCTTTCATTGGATTGTTTGAAGCTGATAAGTCATTGATACGCCATTATGTTGAAATGCTACATAAAAGATAAGAGTGCTGTGAGTATATGCAAAAGGAAAAAATAAATCAAGACTTTTTGCAAGCAACCCATAATGCACCCATTACACAAAGAGTAATTATTATTTAGGAGAGTAATTATCTTACTTTGGTTTATAATCTTCATGTTATTTAAGTATTCTTGTTTGTAACAGAGCATTGCAACAAAATAAGTTAGTCTAAATACCATACTTTATACCTCACATTTTCTCTCGGAGTAGCCTTTCCTTCTCCGATATAGCGACGAAATCGAGTTCTCTGCTTTTTCGCCAAATGATGCGTATTCCTTTTCAAGAGTTCTTCCATCATTTCCTGATCATATGTTCCTTGCAAATACCCGATAACTTCCTTGTATCCAATTCCTTGCATTGACTGTAGACTCGGAGCATATCCGCGTTCCAATAAACTTTGTACTTCATCAATCAGTCAGCCTTTTAGCATTTCTTTAATTCTTGCATTTATTCTCTTGTTTGTTTCTTCTTTCTCTCTTCGCAACCCCAATAGCAACAGCGGATGTTTCACAGGTTGTTGCTGAAAAGTTTCCGTTTTGTTGCTTCCCGTTGTATGGTAGATTTCCAATGCTCTGATAAGGTATCTGGTGGAATGAGGATGATGTTTTTGTGCTTCTTCTGGGTCAATTTTCATTAGTTCCTCGTATAAAAATCACGGCTGTGCCAATTCCTGCTCTTCCCGTTGCTTTCTCAACGAATAATTGGGAGCAGATTTGGGCATTGTGAAATTTTTGTAGATAGTATCAATATAAAGCCCGGTACCACCAACGATAAAAGGAATTTTCCCTCTTCCCAAAATTTGTTCCACCGTTTGTTCGCTGTCTTGTTTCCGTTGTCCGGCAGTATAGGTTTCATCAGGATTAACGATGTCAATTTGGTGATGAGGGAGAGTAGCTCTGATTTCTTTACTGATTTTATCAGTTCAAATATCCATCAATCTAAAAATCTGCCTACTATCAGCAGAAATGACTTCCATAGGAACGAAAGTACTCAAAAGCACGGAAAGTTTGCTTTTTCCTGTAGCAGTCGCTCCTCGAATGATGATAGTTCCGTTGGGGAAGGTTTGGAGGAAATGGTCTATTTCAGCTTTTGCGTCTGGTACTATGGTTTCAATTTCCATTATAAATAAGGAGAAGATAAAGCAATTTATGAATAGACTTTGGAAGTAGGAAATCAAGAAGAAGTTGCTCTGTTGCAAACAGGAATAGTTAAATAATAGAAAATTATAAGCTAAAGTAAGAAAAGTAAGCATAGAGTTTTGAACATTTAAACGTTTTTCTCTGATATATGAAGTAAATGTTCTTTTGATAACTGAATACTTCTCTCGAACATATACAACTCTACAATGTTATAATGGCAAAATGTTGTAACAGAAGTAATGGGCATTTACCAATAAGTATCAATGTAGCATAACAAGCTCTTTAAGATTTCTTAGTTGAAATCTTAGAGAGTTTTTTATTCTTCAATCATTCCCCGTTTCATCATCCCTTCCTGTCCTCTCATATGATATTCCACTTCTTGATCCAAAGCCAATGTTTCTAAATGCCAATTTCCGAGCGAGACCCTCCTTAATGAAGTCACAATCCCCCCCAGCCCAAATTGCTGCCCCAACCAATACCCAATCGAACGAATATACGTTCACGAACCGACCAATAAACGGAGAGAAATTTGAGGAAATGCATAGTCCAAAATTTCCACGTGATGAACTTTCATTACTCTGCTTTCTGAGATTTCTTGCCCTGAACGTGCTAAAGCATACAGCCTTTTCCCCTCTTTTTTCTTAGCAGAAAATGCTGGCAAAGGAAGTTCACGCTCTGGCATAAGTAAAGAAAGTGTCTCTTGCATTTCCTGTAAACTCGGAGCCAAAATACACTTTGTAGTGTCTCCCCCTGATAAGGGGGAAAGTCTCGCAGTATTGCGGGACAAGGGGATTTCAACCCCCAAAGGACTGGAAGAAACAGGATACTCTTCATATTTTTCCCAATATCCCATATCCCACGTGTCGCTCATCTTGGAAAAATCTATCGTCGTTTCATACACTTTGTCCAAACCAATCAGAGAAGTCAGTTTTTTGGTTCCTTTGCCAATTCCCAAAATCATCAATCCCGTTGCTTTAGGGTCTAAGGTCCCACTATGACCGATTTTTTCACCAGGGAAAAGGTGGTTCATACGTTTCACTACATCAAAACTTGTTAATTCCAACGGTTTATCTACTGCTATCAACATATGCTACATCAAAATAAAAATAAAAAGCTCATTTATGCTGTTTTGCCTATGGTTTCCAAAAGGAGGAAAAAAAGTTCTTCATCCCAAATCTTATTTAAATCCCATTTTGCTAACTTTTTTCCTTTGAGATTATACCCTATCATATATCTGTCTACTCTCGCTCTTTGGATAGTAGAAATTTCATTTCGTGAAAACTGTTTATCTTCATACCAGATGAAATGTTTATCTAGTTCTACCAATCAAAATCAGATTTTTTCTCCTTTTTCCCATTGTTCCAGTACTACGTTTTTTTTACTCTCTGCATACGCAAGCGAGAGAGCATCAGCAAAACGTGCCATCATTTCTGTTCAACTTTCGTGGATAGCGACACGTTCACCAGACGATACTTCCATCACCAGCTGTATTGCAGTCAATTGATGGTGTGTCCCATAAAAAAAAGCTTTCTGTAGATGAGAAATATCTTTGAATGCATACGCATATTCTTTGCTCCCGTGTTTGAGATAAAATCCTTTGACGAACAGTTCAGCACGTGTGGTAAAGATTTTTTTGAGATAACATCCATAATATCCCATCACTCCTATCCACATCAATCACCAAATCAAGTGAATCGGATGTGCTTGGAAATAAGACATCATCTCCAATAGTCAAACGAAATCCCAGAATTGATACCCATAATATCCTCCTAACGCGAGCAAAACGCAAGCTCCCAAAATTTCTTTCCAATACACATACCATCCTTGATGGGTAATTCAGAAAGATTGAAGAGGAACTCCCAAAGATGCAGTAAGTACCTCTATAGGAGACTGAGGAGATGAAGATGAAAGAGCCATTACCAATCCAAAAGAAATAAAAATCTGACAAGTAGAGAGTGCGGAAAATTTGTCTAAAATCAAGCCTTAATTACCATTTAAAATGCACCACTCATCAGTAAGAAAAGACAAACTTGCATCTACCTGCTGAGAGGGGCTAAACTATATAGTACATTAGGAGTCGCAAAATTTTTGATGAGTTGCATTCCCCCCTGATAAGGACGATACATTCATTTTCCCCTTGTCAATGTGGAACTCCTATTTAACATAGTAAAAGATGATAATTTTTTTCTATAAAGACCTCGATTTCTCTCCCAAAACATTAAAAATGCAAAAAATCTCCAAAAAAAAGTAAAAAAGATTTGTAATTTACTTGGGAAATCGTATATATGAGAAGTCGTTCATCTATGACGACAGATTTTATATGTTATACATTGGTTAAAATGAGTGATGAAACACAGACGATTGTAAGTCAGACAAAACTATTTGTTGGAGGACTCAATCGACAAATGAGAGGTAATGACCTCAGAGAAGAATTCTCTAAATTTGGAGAAATTGTATTTGCTAGAGTCAATCTGGATAGAGAGACCAAAAAAAGCAAAGGATTTGGATTTGTAGAATTTGCTAATCCAGAAGATGCTGCCAGAGCAAAATCCGAACTGGATGGACAAGAAGTATGGGGAAGACCTATCAAAGTAGACTTTGCTAAAGAAGACCCTACCAAAATGTACAATGCTACTCCAGCAGCGGCATCTCCATCAGAGCCATCTGAAGATGAAGAAGAACCAACAAACGAAACTGAAGAAGACGAAACCGAAGTAGATGAATCTGCTTTCTAAATATTATTCTTCATAAAGCACTACCAAAAAGAGTCCCTCACTGTTGGGGCTTTTTTTCCTCACAAAAGTTTTGTGTTTTGGGAGCAAATCCGTATGCTATCAAAGATTTAAACGTTTTGATACCGATGCATATTCTGATTACTTGTCCGTTTGGGCTTTCCTCACTGCTTGCTAAAGAAATTAAAAAGCTGACTGCGAAGAGCGACACGTCTTTTTCCATAGAAACTACTGCTTCAACGTTCCTCATTTTGCAAGGAGATTGGCAATTGGTGTATCAACTTAATCTGTGGTCGAGAATTGCCAATAAAGTATACCTTCTGCTGTGAAAAGCGGAAATCACCACCTTCAATCAGCTTTTTGATTTTATGGTATCTTTGGCACGAAACGACTATCTTCCGCCGTCTGCTCTCCTTTCTCTCCAAGTAATGACGAAGCATTCTCAACTGTTTTCTGAAAGAACGTTGCAATCTGTCGCTCACAAAGCCATTCTCACTGCCTTATCCACAGAAAAAACTGCTTTAAATACTCCTGTGCCTATCGACATTTTTCTTTCTCTGGAAGATAACCAACTTAACGTCTGGCTCAATACTTCCGGAGCTTCACTCCACCAAAGAGGACGAAGAAAACAAACCGGACCCGCTCCCCTCAAAGAAAACCTCGCCGCAGCAATGCTCCTCTTTTCTGGATGGAAATTCAAAGCTCCGTTGCGAGACCCTTTTTGCGGTTCGGGAACGATAGTGATTGAAGCGGCACTGTTAGCCAAAAATCTCGCTCCCGGATTACAAAGAACGTTTGCGTTTCAGTCGCTGAAAACGTTTGATAGCAACCTGCGAAATCACCTCGTTCAACAGGCACAACAAAGCGTCTTTAGTCATCCTTATCAACTTATGGGAAGCGATATCAATGCTGATGTTCTTGTTTATGCAAAACAAAATGCTGAACGTGCCAATGTTGCAGAACTCATTACACGGGAACAATCAGATTTTTCTTCTGCTTCACTAAAAAATCTTGCTTCTGACCATTCACTTACTCCGCGAATACTCACCAATCCTCCGTACGGAAAAAGGATTGCTACTGGAGAAGAACTGTTGCCTCTCTACCAAAAATTGTCCACCGCTTTTCAATCCTATGCGGGAGGTGTTATCAGTGCCTATCCTAGCATTGATACGCTGTTTCCTGCATCAGCTTTTTCTCACAAATCACGATACAATGGAGCAGAAAAAGTGGACTTTTATTATAAAAAACCTCTCCATTCCTAGCGATGAAAGCAATATATTTATTAGCATTTCAAAACATAATGTTTCCTCATACTATTACCTACACGCACAATCGTAATGCTTACATCAAAATTTCTGATAAGGGAAGTGTACTTTTTTCGATACCTCATCGACTCAAACACAATCAACCCTTTCTCCACCAATTGCACCAAAAAGCTGAAACGCTCCGAAAACGTCATCAATCCCGCACCAAAATAGAACAACACAATGCAGAAGGAATTTTCATTTTGGGAGAATGGATACCACGAAACGAATTTCTCGGCGAAGGAAAAGCTATCCCTTCCCAAGCTACATTAGAAAAACAATTGAAAACTATTCTTTACGAATACGCCCACGAACGACTGGACATCTTCAGTCAACAGTTGCATACTCCTTATCGTTCCCTCAGCATTAGAAAAGCAAAGTCGAGACGAGGTTCTTGTTCTCACGACCAACGCATTATGCTCAATCTGTCTCTGGTGTATCTTGCTAGCACGTATGTACAATATGTTATCGCCCACGAAGCAGCCCATTTGGTGGAAAAAAATCATTCTCCTGCGTTCTGGAAACTAGTAGAAAGTCTCTTTCCCAACTATCAAACCGTAAGAAAAAACCTAAAAAAGCTGACTATTCTTTAGTACTTCACTTTTTTAGTACATCATTTTAGATTACCCAGCTTCATACTCTACTTCTAAAGCAATATGTTCTGGCACTAAGGCTTTTGGGATGACAATATATAAAATATTATCCAACGTTAATTTGCTATGAATTTTATCAAAATAGACTTGAGGTGGTATATCAATCATCAATTCTATCGGTCATCGATAACACGCTTCTTGGATAGGGAGGCAGCTTTCTTTTATCTTTGGTTGCTGTCTCACTCACGTAATCAAAATCCTATACTCTTCTATTTTTACCGCAATACTGTCTTTTTTGACTCCTCCCAAAGGGAGAATGATGACCACTTCTTGGGGGGATTCATACATATCATACGGAACTGAAGGTGTTTTGCTAGTAGGCATTGGGACACAGCAAAGATAAATACTAAAGAGCAACAGAACTATGTGAATAGGAACCCTTAAAATTTAGTAAATTGAGGATACAGTCTCACTCGTACTTTCCCAATCAAATGAGAATTGGGAACTAAATAGTTTGCTCATTCAAAACATTGAATACCAAAACAGCACAAAGAATCTGTCGTGCGACCCCTATTGTCCCCCATCACAAAATATCCCTCCTTTACCGGAAATTCTTCTTTTCCACAACTGGCTATGGTACTAGTATACTGAGGTAAATAAGGTTCTGATAAAACCTCACAATGCAATCCCTGTGAAGTTTGGACCAGAGAACCTGCAGGGGTATTTTGAGAACAAATATACACGTTTCCTTCTTTGACGAGTACCGTTTCTCACGGAAGTCCGATTACTCTTTTGATATACGGGAGTGTTTTACCCGGAGGAACAAACACAATAATATCTCCTCTCTGAAAACTAGAAAATCTTTGTGTAAGTTTTTCCACAATGACTCGGTCTTTTTCTGCAATAGTTGGCATCATACTTGACCCCAATACTGTATATGGAGTAGTAATAAAAAATCTGATACACAGAATAATTCCAAACACAAAGATAAGAAATGCTAATAAATCAAACATTTCTGCTCAGAATTTTACTATCTTTTTAGCTCCAGTAGACATTAATTTGATACATTATTGATAAAAACAAAGAGAAAGCTCCCGAACAGGGGGTATGAACTTCTCATTTTCAATATATTTTTCCATAGCCAAACCCTAAAAAGGGATCTCTCCGTACAGTAATTCTTCTGCTTCCGCCATTGTAGCTCCTTCTATTTCCCCTTCTTTTGTTGATTCTAGGAAAATAAAACTATCCACAATCACTTCTGTAAAAAACCTTTCTGCACCCTCACTGTCTTGTCGTTTTCTGGTTCTTAGTCTACCTTCTATATATGTCTTTTTGCCTTTCGTAAGGTATTTCCCCAAAACTTCTGCACCTTTACCATACGCGACACACCTGTGATACTCGGCATCTTCCATCATATTGCCTTCTTTGTTTTTGAATTTTCTATTGGTAACAATAGTAAAATTCACTACGGAAGTTCTAGTCGATTCAATCATCTTGACTTGGAGATTATTGGTAGACCTCCCAATAAGCATAACTTTGTTCAAATCCATTGTTATAAATAAGAAATAATAAATAATAGCTGGATAGCCATTTCAGATTTAGGAATACTAATATGAAAAGAAAATGCAAGTGATTTTTGAAGGAAAATTATTACCTTATTTTCGGATTGTTTTTACTCTGAAAAAACATATAAATCCGTCAAAGTGCTTTATCCCTTTTCTCTTTCCCAATGTCCAATCCTTGTCTAGAATACGCTATTTCCTATCTCGCTCGTTATCCCAAAACTGAACAAGAAATGAGCATTCTCCTCTACAGAAAGGGCTACAACACCGAACAAATCCGTACCACAATGGCAAGCTTGAAAAATAATCATTTTATTGACGACGAAAAATACGCCGAAAGTTATCTCTATAGTGAAATCGTCAAAAAGGGAAAACCTACCTTTCTCATCACCCAAAAACTCCAACAAAGAGGCATTGACAAAACATTGACCCAACGCCTCATTGAAGAAATGCACGATGACATCAACGAAGGTATCACAAAAGGTATCCGAAAAAACATCGAAACCTACAAAAAGAAAGGAGTAGAAGGATTTGAAATTATCCAAAAACTGATGAAAAAAGGCTACCCCCTAGCCACTATCAAAGCGGTTATCCAACAAGGAAAATAAACAGAAATATAAAGCAGAAAAAAACTCTTGTATTTTCTGTCAAAATAAATATTTATAGTACAGTTTTATTTTTTCTTTTTTTTCATCCCAATGCCCCTCACTTTTGACGAAAAAGCCCTCCAAGCCCTCTATATTATGGAGAAGACCAATGAAAACCTTTTTCTCACGGGAAAAGCAGGAACAGGAAAATCAACGCTCCTGCGTTCTTTCATTGCTCATACGCAAAAAAATATCGCCGTGCTTGCCCCAACGGGAGTCGCCGCTCTCAATATCGAAGGAAGCACCATCCATTCCTTTTTCAAAATCCCTCCAGCCACCACGGAAAAAAACGTAAAAAAAGTAGCCAAAGCATTTATTGGTGACCCTAAATTCACAGAACTTGACGCTATCGTGATTGATGAAATTTCGATGGTAAGAGCTGACCTTTTCGACTGTATCAATCTCTATCTCCAAATCGTCTGCGAAACCAAACAACCCTTTGGAGGCAAACAAATGCTCTTGATTGGTGATTTGTACCAATTACCTCCCGTCGTTAGTAGCACCGAAAGACAATTTTTTACCGAAAGTTATCCTAGTCCGTATTTTTTTTCTAGTAACGTTATCACCAGCGGAGCATTTAAGTTCACTTTTCACGAACTCGAAAAAGTCTACCGCCAACAGGACCAGCATTTTTTGGACTTATTAAATGGTATCAGAACCAAAAGTCTGACTGATGAAATGCTCGACCACCTCAACCAACAAATCATCCCTGACCAACAGCGAGAGATTGCCCCCGGAGAAATGTATCTCGCCGGCAGAAATAGCAAAGTCGATGAAATCAACGCTCAAATGCTGGAAAAATTATCCACACCCAGCGTCTCCTTCACCGCCAAAATCCGCGGAACTATGAAAGAAAGTTCCTATCCCACTGATGAAGTCTTGCATTTGAAAGTAGGAGCTCAAGTAATGTTTGTCGTCAATGATAGCAACGGACAACGAGTAAACGGAACACTTGGCACCATTCTTGCCATCCAAAAAGACTTCGTTTCTGTGCAACTCTTTGATGGGGAAACCGTTGAAGTCACTCCCCATACCCGAAAAGTCAGTCAATACGTCTACAATCCCACCCAGAGAAGATTGGAAACCGAAAAAATAGGTTCTTTTACCCAACTTCCGCTGAAACTCGCCCGAGCCTGCACCATCCACAAATCACAAGGCAAAACCTTTGATAAAGTGATTATTGATTTGCAAGGAGGCAGTTTCGCCCACGGACAAACCTATGTCGCACTCAGTAGATGTAAAAGTCTCACAGGCTTAAAGCTGATTGCTCCACTGCAAAAAAGTCATATTCTGTTGGACTGGCAAATCGTCCGTTTCGTCACCCAATACCAACAAGCTGCACAAACCTTTGAAGAAATCAGCATCACAGAACTTCTGACCCAAGCCATAAACAAGCAGGAAGATTTGGAAATCGTCTACCTTAAATCAGGAGACCAAAAAAGCACCAGGCGTATTACTCCCAAAAAAATAGGAACTATGACCTTTCAAGGAAAAGTATTTGAAGGACTACAAGCCTTTTGTCATACTGCTCAAGACATCAGAGTATTTAACGTGAAAAAGATTTTGAAAATCAACAACATCAAAACGGTGGAAACCTCCAAAAAACCTAAACGCTAACATAGCTACACAAACCTTACACATACACCACTTCCGGCTCCAACACTACTCCAAACTGTTCGTTTACGGTCTGCTGAATATGTCCTACTACTTCCAAAATATCTTGTGCTGTTCCTCCGTCATTGATAACTACTAACGCGTGCTGAGGGCTCGTACCTGCTTTCCCATTGGAATATCCTTTGAGTCCTGCCTGTTGAATAAGCCACGCAGCAGGAATTTTCACCAGCTGTTCACTAAACGGATAGGAAGGCAGTGAAGGATACTGTTTTTTTAAGGTTTCAAAATGCTGAATGCTGATAGAGGGATTAGCAAAAAAACTTCCTGCTGTCCCAATACTATGCCAATCTGGTAATTTTTTTGCTCTGATTTCTGCAATGATAGTTGACATACGGAGTAACGACAAAGGGGAAACATCAGCTTTCAAAGCCTCTTGAATATCTGGATACTGAGTGGTAAATGCATATTGTTCATCAAAATGCTCTAGTTTCCATATCACGTGCGTGATGAGAAATTGGTTTCTGAGTTGAGTTTTGAATATACTATTACGATAAGTAAATGCACACGCTTCTTTTGAAAAAATCTTTGGCTGTAATGTGGTCAAATCATAGCCTTCAACTCGTGCAACGCGATGTCCCGCTTCCATTCCATAGGCACCAATATTGGAAACAGGAGCAGTTCCCACTTGTCCCGGGATAGCGATAAGATTTTCAATCCCTGCTCGCCCTTGTGTATTGGCATATTGCACAAAATCGGTTCGTACTTCTCCAGCTCACACACGAATGAGTACGTCTTTTTCAGCCAGCGGAACTGCAATATTGATGTCGGTAGGATTGAGTTTTTGTATGCCTTTTATTCCCACTTTGATGACCAATCCATCAATATCTTGTGTCAAAAGGATGTTCGCTCCTCCCCCCAAAATCAGCTTTTTTTCCTTTTGGAAAAGGTCTGAGCTAAAAAGTTCCAAAAGCTCTTCTTTAGACGTGATTTCCACAAAATATTTCGCTTGCACGTCTACGTGAAAGGTATTGTAAGGGAGTAGAGAAAGCTGAGACTGAAAAGAGAGCATACTAACAGGGAAGATAAATGAGACGTATTTACGTAAGTAGTATACTAACTTATTCCGCTAATGCAAGGCATTCACATACATCCCCGGTTTAATTTTTTGTAATGCTATTACCCTATTCCCGCACAAGAGGCGTTTTTTTGGCTACTAAAAAGGAACTTCTCGCGTGTTTCCAATTTCAAGTAGTAGTACCTTTTTCATCTAAATACGTAAGTTGCTCCAGCGTAAGTCCTGATGATATCACCAGTTTTTTTAGCTCTTTTAAACTGAAAAGATGATAAAATCTAGTAAACGTTTTCTCCTTGTTGGTTCGTGGAACGAAAATATCTCTCGGCGAACCTCTTCCACCACGAAATACATACTTCACAAATGCTCCGAAAACTTCTTTTCGATAACGCTTGAGAAACCGCTGTGAAAGCGACCAATTGGTAAAGACCAACAGCCCATCATAATTCAACAGTCTGTAAAAATGTTTCATCAGAAAGAGTCTCTCCCTCGCCGAAGGAATATGCTGAAAACTAGACGTCCCGATGATAATGTCAAATTTTTCTTGTTTTTGCCTGACGACAAATTCTGTCATCTCTTCACAAATAAATTTGCCTTTGGGACATTCTTTTTTGGCGTAGGCTAATAATCCTTGGGAAATATCCACCCCCACATAACGATAATTAGTAGCAAAATGCTGAGCCAAAAGGCTGGCAAATCTCCCACTTCCACATCAGATTTCTAGAATATTGAGCGTTTTTTTCTTTTGGTGAGCTTCCTGAAAAAGAGGAGTGAGAAGCTTTATAATGCGTTCCCCTTCTTTTCGATATTTTTTTCTGGTTTGATAATATTTGTGAGCTTCATAGTCATAAAAAGTTTGCAAATCGGTTTTGATACTCATCCTTTTTTACATAACATAATAAATCCTCTTTCGTACTCTCAACAATTACAATAACGCCTGATTTCTCAAACTTGCGGTGTCCATTTTCTTTTCCATTACTTGAGCATACTGAAGAAACGTCGCAATATCATACAAATATTCTTCCCCTTCAATATACAATTTTTTGAAATGTAAAAAGTAGAAAAAAAGCAGAGCGGTCATCCTAACATCATTTTTACAATACGCTTGAATTTTTTTCAGAACTTTATCATCTTGAGTAGCTTTCCATTCATTCCAAAGACTTTCTACACTCGCACCACCGCCTTCCAGATTTTTGCTGACTCCTATCAATGCCTCTGAAATTTTGTTGAGTCCCATTCTCTTTCCTGTCATCTGTTGTACGAACAGATACAAATCCAGACTTTTATCATTCAGCGTTTTTATCTGTTCTTCAGTGCCATTTATATTGTAAATACAGACTGGATTATCAAAATACAGCTGATTGAACCCAACAATATATCCATCAAATTGTAACATTTTGTCCACAAACGCGGGCAAATCTGCTTTCATAATGCACTGATAGTGCATTTTCCCTTCGTTATCTTCCTCCATACTGTAGCCAATATAATATTCGACGTTTTTTAAATTCTGGTCATCGGGAATGAGTGAAGTTTCAATATCATAGACGAGATAAGGTTTTCCAAGCATTTTACGAAATCCTCCTTGAGTAAATTCATCCATCAAAATTTGTTCAATCGGTTTTTGTCAGCTTTGTCTTTGGTTTTTGGAAAGGTATTTGATGAGAAGACTTTGCAATCCTCCTTTCTGGTCTATCGGCATTTCTAGTTCGATTTTATCCACTTCATCCATCATAGAGATGGTCTGCTCTTTGAGAGAAATCTTAAAAGAAATCTGATTTTTATCTAAGTAATACAGCTCATTTCCTTCTCTAAAAGCAATTTTGAAAAAATCATTCACTCCTTGGCATTTCTCCTGTTGGATAATTTTGTAGAGATGAGGAATGAAGTCATTTTGGATATTGGTCAGTTCTTCTAAGGTGAATTTTTTGTACATACGGAGGTTATACGAAATCTGAGGAAAAAAACAACACTTTAATGAGCTATTGGTTGCATAGCTTGTGAAGGCAAGCCAAGATGGTCAATCATTCTGAGCATAGCGAAGAATACAGTATGTTTATTGGATGTCTGGATGTTTCATCTTGGAATTTTCATAGTTTTACACTGGATTCTTTCCTTCCTCCTCTGTATAGCGAGGTCGCTCAGAATGACGTGGAGTGTGTTCATCACACTAATTCTGGAAACAACGCAGAGAGAAGCCGCACGCACGATAGTTGTCTTCGCTCGCGTCCACGTAGGACGAACCCAAGTACAGGTTACGAGCGTTGGTGGAATACAGACTGGATGACCAGTAGCGGCCGAGGCTGTCCTGATAATTGACCGACGTGGACGAATCGTAACCACGGTACCCTGCACGCGGAAGAAGGAAATCGTTCCTGAATTGAGTAGCTTTGGTTGGATTATTGAAGTATTTATAACCATCATCATTGAGAGAAACCCCCTTGATACTCGCTCGTGTGATGAGTAATTGATTCCACTCTCCCATACTTGGTACATGATAACCATCTGGACACGGTCATTGTCTATCTAATGCGTCTTGTC
>JAISMG010000037.1 GCA_031276875.1 Candidatus Peribacteria bacterium
TCCTGTATACACAATTTCCCCTGCTACAGATCACGTTCTCCAAAACAAATGAGCTACCGTTTCTTTCCATTCTGCAAACGTTAATTGATAGTCATCATTTATACTTTTAAATCACGGCAATGTCGTTGCTGCATATACAAATAATGCACTTAATCCTACTATCGTTACAGTAAAGATTAGTCCACTTACCATGGATCTGAACGCCCATTGTTTCAGATTTTTAAACCAAGTTTGTCTTTTTTTCATTGCAATAAAAAGAGAAAATAAAAAATTCCCACTATTTAAGAAAGGGATATATTGACAAGTGTATATATTTTTTGTTTTTCTTATCTAATAATAAAATATTTATGCATATAGACATCAATTCTACACATTGCTGATACAGACTGGAGATGCTGTTTCTCTCTGGCATTACTAGATGAAAAAAATAAATACGTTGTGTGTATATTCTTTTTGATATAAAATGCAAGCCCTAATTGAAAAAAATGTATTGTACCTTAAATTAGGGCTAATAGATGATAAATATTACTGTTGAAATGCTGAAAGAAGATATATTAAAAATTTCTAAAAATTTCGTGAAGTTGTTTCTTTTTATTTTCCATTTCTTGTTTTTCGGAATAAGCTTTGTTCATATCTGCGTAAAAAGTATCAAAAAGAAATCAGAATTTCTCAAGTTTATCCAAAATAATTCTTTCATTAGCATTCTTTTCTAGTTGATAAAGCAGGACTTCATCCACAAAAATATCCAAAGTTTGCAACTGTGTGTGATAAGAACATTGAAGGAGATGCTCGTCTTCTTCTTGGGTTTCATTGTCGGTATCTACTTTTTTAATAAAAAGATCAATATGGTTTTCTTCATCTTCTACCAAATAAACGTGGTATTCAAGCGTAGATTTTATGGTCTTGTTTCAAAGAATACTAAAAGACTGTTGGTCTTCTTGAAGACTAAAAATCATTTTAGTAGTTTTTATCAGATTGAGAAAATTTTCGATAATAGGTAATGCTGAAGTGGTATTCTCAACTGTTTCCAAAGGAGAAGTTGATGGCTCATTGATAGAGTCAAGGGATGGTGCATATTGTTCGGATGTTGAAGGGGTTTGCTCTTCTGGAGAAATTTCTTCATCCATTGATGTTCCAGGGGTTTCAGCCTCTTGTTTCTCCTGTTGGTCGTTTTGTGTGTTTTCTTCTTCAAAGGGATCAAAATTACTAAAATCCGGTTCAGCTTTTTGTTCTATATCAACTTTTTGCTCTGTATCAGCATCTTCCGTTTGAGGAGCATGCATAGCTTCAAAGGTAGTAGTATCATCAAAAGGTACTTCTCCACCAAAAAAGGTATTTTTTATTGGTTCGGTGGGAGGAAGAGGTGATTGTCAAGTAATAGGAGGAGTAGTTTGGTCAGTCATAAGAAAAACAGTAGAAAAATAAAATCTTCTTATTATATTCAGAAAAGGGAAAAAAGCAAATTTTTGATAACAAAATACAGGACGTTGTATCACTACCCCAAAAATACAAAACCATTTGGAAAAAACACCTTGAAAGCAACATAAAGAACAAAAAAAGCTGACCAAAAATTTTCAAGCCAGCTCTTTCTATGATGTATCACAATTAGAAGTTCCAAGTACTGATAAGTTCCTGACAAGCAAGCTTGATGACTTCCTTTTTATTCTTCACTGAGCAAGAAGAAATGAGATCATAAACAAGCGTCTTTTCTGCTGGAGTAACCGTCAAGTAAATGCGAACAATCAGCGGTCGTAATCTACTAACAAGAATCTACAAAAGGACTATTTGTGTGTGAATTGTAAAAAGTCCTTCAAAATTTGACAAATTGTCCCCTTATGAGTATACTTAAGATGTATTTATTTTATAATCTCTCTACATTATGAAAACATTTAAAGAACACTTGAAAGAAAAAAAGGAACTCCTCAAAAAGGGGTCAGTATTTCCTGCATTAAGTTATCTTTCTACAGGATACTTAGTCAGCTTTTTTGTCTCTACGTTTTTTGGAGCATTTCTAGCTACTGAAGGACTAGGATTACCAGGAATGGCAAGCTATGCAGAAGTTATTTGGAGCTGAGAAAGAGTTGGAGCTTTTGCTGTAGTAGCATTGGTACTGGCAGGAGCTATCTTCGACCTCATCAGACAAAGAATTAGCAAGAAACAAGGAATAATTACCATTGGAGTTTCTCTAGTTTTCTTCGTCTTGGTAGGACTTTCTCATTGGACATTTGAAGGGTTGCTGTAATGAGACAGTAATTGGGTAAGTGTAGCGTTTCTATGCCTATTCTCCGATAAATCCTCCACTTTGAATTTCTCGCAGTTTTGCGTAAGTTCCATTTTTCAGAAGCAATTCGTTGTGAGAGCCTTTTTCGGTGATTTCTCCGTTTTCTATCACGAAAATCTTATCCATTTTCATAATGGTGGATAATCTGTGAGCAATGACGATAACGGTTTTGTTTCTCATCAATTCTTCCATTGCTTCTTGAATGAGATGTTCACTTTCACTATCCAATGCTGAAGTCGCTTCATCCAAAAACAGCAGAGGTGCATTTTCCAAAATGGCTCTGGCAATGGCTACTCTTTGTCTTTCTCCTCCCGAAAGTTTAATCCCTCTTTCTCCCACCAACGTATCATATTTATGAGGCAGTTTTTCGATGAAATCATAACATCTCGCCATCTTTGCAGCAGCTATCATTTCTTCTTCTGTGGCGTTGGGTCTACCATACAGGATATTTTCCTTGATACTTCTATGAAAAAGAATAGGGTCTTGAGGTACCATTCCCAATTGACTTCTCAAACTATCTTGGCTGACTTCAGCGATATCTTGATTATCAATCAGAATTTGTCCTCCTTGAATATCATAAAATCTAAAAAGCAGTTTTCCAATAGTGGTTTTTCCTCCGCCACTTGGTCAGACAAGCCCAACTCTTTCTCCAGGTTTAATTTTGAAAGAAAGCTGATGAAAAACGTGATTTTTGTCGTTATACCCAAAATTGACGTTGATAAACTGGATTTCTCCCATTCTGACTTTCAGCTTTTTATCACTTTTGTCTACGATACTATGAGGTGTATCAATGATTTCAACGACTTCACCGATTTCCACCATACATTTAAAAAAATGTCTGAAGGTATTTCCCATATTTCCTAAATAATCCATAATTCTGAGAATATAGGTTTGCAAAAGAACGATAATTCCCACTGCTAAAAGTCCTTGTCCTCGTAAATTGATGGCAATGTACATTGTTCCCATTTCCATCGCCAATCCCGTAAATCCTCGGGAAAATCACCACACTCGCACCATTTTATAATAATATTTTTTTCGTGCTTGTGCATTTGCATTATTCACTTTCCCAAAGTTTTTAGCTTCTCTGGTTAATGAGGCAAAAATCTTGATATTAAAATTATTGGTAATATCATCGGACAATACTCCGCCAAGTTCACTATCCAGAGCATTTGCTTTATCTTGGTAAGGTTGCATAATACCATACAGTTTATACTGAATTCATATAGAGAGTACGATAACAATACACAAACATCCTGCTATCCAGGGATTTTGCTGTCCCACAATAATCAGAATGATAACTACATTCAATACAAAAGGAACAATCTCAAAATTGAGCGTATCAGTAAATCTTTCAAAAGACCCGATACATTTTCTGATTTTACTAATCAGCGAACCTGTAAAATTATCAGCAAAAAACTGAGTAGAATGTCTCTGGAAATAATCAAAAATTTTGTTGTATAAATCTTCTTGCATATCTTGTTCAAAAGGTACCATTACATAATCATTCAGTCTTCTCAAAAGTACAGAAGATAATTTAATTCGGAAGATATACATCAAAATGGTTATTCCGTGTGCAGCTATTTCAGTATTTGCAACAACATTGGAAAATAAGTTTACCAAATCTTTATAGTACAGAGCAGGAAGTACCTCAATAACGATAACAATTACTCTTGTAAGCAAATTTGCTATAGTCAATTTTGGGAAAACTTTATACTCTTGCCAAATATATTGTAAAACCCTTTTGGTGCTTACGTTCATTTTCTTTTCTGCTTGTTCTGATGTTTTTGACATTGTGTTGTTTCACTTCTAAAAAACATTTCTCCTTTAAAGAATACGAAAAACTTTACTTTTTGTGACAAAATTATCTACTATTTTTCTTATCTCTTGATTGATACAGAGGTGATATCTTAATATCCGTGCATATTTCTATAATTTTCTCCAATAGGGAGTAACCTTCCGATAATCACATTTGCTTTCAAATCTGAAAGATTGTCAACCGCACCACGCAGAGAAGCTCCTACCATCACACGGATAGTTTCTTGGAATGACGCTGCAGACAGCCACGAATCAGTCTCTTTGGCAATGGTAGTCAGTCCCAGAGCAATTCTTTGTCCTTTGGCTACTTGTTTATTTTGAGCGACTAATGCTTCATTTTTTTTGATAAAGTCTTCGTATTTGACATACGTTCACGGGATAAAGCTTGAGTCTCCAGAGTCTTCAATAAAGACTTTTGAGAAGAGCTGTTTTACGACGATTTCCATATGTTTGTCATTCAAATCTTGTCCTTGGTCAGCATACACCTTTTTCGCTTCATTGATGATGTATCTTTGAGCCTGAATGTCTCCAACTATCGCTTTATATTCCATAATATTCAATGCTCCGGTAGTGAGAATTTCTCCTTTGAGGACTTTTTCTCCAGATTTATTTTTTCTAGGTAAAAGTCCAAAAAGCGGTCTGGTAAATACTTCTTCGACTCCCAAAATCACGGAATCTTTATCAATTTCAAGGACTTTTCCCGCTTCAGTTACTTTAAGTTTACTACTACCTTTGGCAGCAAAAACCGCTCCTTTGACGAGCATTTGTCCGATTTTGACCACAGATTTATAGCCGTCTTTGATAATATAAATTTTTCTTTGCACTTCAGAAGTAATTTTCAACAGTCCATATTTTCCCCCTTCTGGAGTTTCTTCAAATTCAAGTATTCCGTCAAACGGTGCGACAATGGCAGGATTTTTGGGAGCACGAACTTCAAAAAGCTGTTTAATTCTATCAATACCTGTCGCCATATCACCTTGTCCAGCTACTCCTCCATCGTGGAAGGTGTCCAGCGTAAGCTGTGTAGAAGGTTCTCCAATAGATTGTGCAGCAATAATTCCCACAGGAATTCCAATATCTACCAACGTTCTGGAAGATAAATCCATTCCATAACATTTTTGACATACTCCACTAGCACAGTGACACGTGAGCGGACTGCGTACTTTGACCAATGGTACAGAGGAATTTTCTATCATCGTCACTTGACCTTTATCAATCATTTCTCCTGCGTGCATCAAAATCGCTCCTTTTTCATCAATCACATCTTCTGCTAATACTCTTCCATAAATCAAATTGGCAAATTTTTCTCCTTTGATAGCTGCTTCATCTTTGGAATAAATAATGTATTCTTTCGTTCCACAATCTTCCTCACGCACAATCACTTCTTGGGAAGCATCACAAAGTTTTCTGGTCAAGTATCCACTTTCAGCAGTACGTAAAGCAGTATCAGCTTTTCCTTTTCTTCCTGAATGGGCTGCAATAAAGTATTCGATAGGGCGAAGTCCTTCTGCAAAAGAAGATTTGATAGGAAGTTCGATAATTTCTCCTTGCGGATTTACGACCAATCCTTTCATTCCACAAATCTGCGTAAGGTGAGTTTGTGAACCTCTTGCTCCAGAATCAATCATCGTGTACAAATCATTTCACGGAGCAATTACTGGTTTGAGTTGAGTTTCCACTTCTTTTTTGGCTTTCGTCCATACGTCAACGATGAGTCTATGTTTTTCTTCTTCGGAAAAGAAGCCTTTGTAAAACAGTTTGAGGATTTCATCAGATTTTTTATCTCCACTTTTCAAAATTTCTTCTTTTTCTTTTGGGATTTTCATATCCAAAATATTGATAGACACCGCAGCAATCGTTGAATATTTAAATCCTAAGTCTTTAATAGCATCAGAAAGACGTACGGTAGTTGGCATATCATATTCGTCAAATACTCTAGAAATCAGCTTTTTAATCGCTTTATTTCCTACAGTTTCATTGATAAATGCAAATCCTTTTGGCATTACCATATTGAAAATTACTCTTCCCACCGTGGTTTCAATCGGTTCATCATTATGGAGGACGAGGATTTTATCTTTAATATGTACTTCTTTATTTTGAAAAGCTTTATATGCGTCATCCAATGAATGAAATCTGGCTATTATCGGCATTTTAGCTTCCCATTCTTCTATCGTGTTGATTTCTGGGTAAGCAGCATTAAAGAAATCCGTAATATAATACACTCCCAATACCATATCTTGAGACAATGAAATAGTTGGCTCCCCTGAAGCAGGTTTCAAGACATTTTTATCAGATGCAATGAGTTCTTTCGCTTCTTTTTGTGCTTCATCAGAGATAGGCAAATGTACTGCCATCTGGTCTCCATCAAAGTCAGCATTAAATGAACCACACACCAGAGGATGAAGTCTGATGGTTTTTCCGGGATAGAGTTTGATTTTGAAAGCTTCTATCGAAAGTCTATGGAGTGTCGGAGCACGATTGAGCAAGACGTACTTATCTTTGATGACTTCTTCCAAAAATTTCAAAGCAAGGGGGTCTTCATCTTTTATCAGCTTTTCTGCCTGTTTGGGAGTATAGACGATTTTCTTTTCAATGAGTTTTCCGATGATGAATGGCGTAAAGATTTTTACTGCAATATAGATAGGGAGTCCGCACTCGTCCAATTTTAAATCTGGTCACACCGTAATTACAGACCTTCCAGAGTAATCTACACGTTTTCCCAGCAAATTTTTTCTGAAAATTCCTTCTTTTCCAGAAAGCATATCAGACAATGATTTGAAAACTTTTATCCCTGCTCCTGCTTTTCCTGCCGAGTTTTTTTCTCCAATGAGCAAATTATTTACAGATTCCTGAAGTAGTCTCACTTCGTTTTTTTTCAAAACATCTGGCATTCCCACTTGCACCATTTTTTTCAGCCTAATATTTCTCATTAACACTCTTCTATAAAAGAGGTTTACATCTGAAGACGCAAATCTTCCTCCATCCAATTGTACCACGGGTCTCAAATCAGGGGGAATTACCGGCAATTTTCTCACTATCATATTTTCTGGTTTTACACCGGAAATATACAGATTGATGAGTAATTTTATCAAATTCACTGCCTTTTTCTTTTGTTCTTCACTACGAATAGACGGAAATTCTTTTACTCTCCTTTTAATTTCCCTTTCTACGTTAATTTCTTGTAACATTTTCAACACTCCTTCTGGTCCGGAAGACATTTGTACCAACTCAGTAAAACGATTGAAAAAAGTTCTATAATCTGCCTCCGCAACCGTTATACCTTGCGATAAGGAAGAAATAATAGAATTGAGTCTCAATACTTCTTTTTCTAAGGTTTCTTTATTTTCTGTATATAATCTTTCAAGTTCTTTCTGCTTTTTAGCTTCTTTTTCTGACGCTCTTTCTTCGGCTATGAGTTCATCAAGTTCTTTGATTTTCTCTTCATAATCTTTTTGTAATGCAGCTTTCAGTGTAGTTTTGGTAGTATCTTCTACCGGTTTTACTACGATATATTTTACAAAACTCAAAATTTTGTCGATTTCATTTGCAGACAATCCGAGTAATTGGTGAATACCTCCAGATGGTGAATTTTTGTACCACGCGTGGACAACGGGTGCAGCGAGTTCTACATGTCCCATTCTGGTTCTTCTGGTACGAGAAGATGTCACTTCTACACCACATCTTTCGCAGACAATTCCTTTGTAGCGGACACCTTTATATTTTCCACAGCTACATTCATAATTTTTCACAGGTCAAAAGATAGACTCACAGAAAAGTCCGTTTTGTTTTGGTTTTCCTGTACGGTAATTTACGGTATCAGGATTTTCTACTGCTCCGTGTGACCATTGTCCAATTTCTTCAACTGAGGCGAGAGTGACCATAAGTCCCTCAAATTTGTTTTTGTACATCAAGCGTATTTATAAGAGAGTAAAAGAGTATTTTAAAGCTGAATTATAAAGCTGTTAGTGATTTTTCATCTCGCGACCGTGTTCATTTCCCTTTAACTATGTCTCGTTTCTCAAATAAAACACCAATAGAGGTATGATAAGCTGCAGAACCTCAATCGTTATAATGATTTTCACTATCAACAGGATAAGGTTTCCCATTCACAACAAGTTGTTTATTTTCCCAATTATTTGTATCAGAAATCAAGAGTATTTCTTCGTCTTCAGTTTTTCCTGCATATTCAAGCGTTCGTCATATAGGAAGAGCATTTTTATCTACTATTTTCATATTGATATCTAGCTTGTCTTCTATGATTACTTCATTATATACATTTACTAGTTTCTCAATTGTTGCTGGTTGCTGATGGGATGTAAATTGGATGACTATTTGCCCGGTATATATCAACCATCCAATGATTACCCAAGGGATGATAAGGAGAAGAGCGAAGAGCCAAATAAGAACATTCTTCATTGAAGTATGCAACAAGAGATAAAATTCATTTCTTTTTACTGTTTTCTACTCTTTTTTCAAGGGATTTTTGACTTTTTTTGTCTGAAGCTGAGTATTGAATACTAACCCCTTTAAACAACACCAAAAGTAGCACACTAAACACCTTTTACTATGATGCCTACAATACCTTATGTTACCACTCCGTCAAATTGATTGTTTCTTTGAGAGTATTTTCATAAGCATCTTTGACGATTACTTCTATCGTATCGGCAGTTGTAGTAAATGTAGCAAGCCTTCCCAAAAAAGAAGTCAGCTTTGTTCCTCCTGCAAAAATCTCGCCTCCTACCACTGCTGAAAGGTGGTCATTGAAAATGAGTGTTACTGATTTTTCTGCTTCGGACGCGAGAACTTTAGATTGTTCACGTACAACATAAGGAGGTTCTTTATCAGTGGATTGGAGTACTACAGAAATAGTAGCTTGGTTCATAAATCCTTTGATATTAATAACTTGTAGGGTAAGTTTGTGTTCTCACACTGCGAAAGCAGAGAGGTCAAGGATAGTATTCCCCAGTTCTTCAGAGATGTTTTTGGTAATTGGTTTGGTAAAGACATTGGTACCGTCTACTTGAGCAGAAATAGTTTTTAGGTCGCTATCGCTTTTGATGGAATACATTAGTTCAGGTTTGGGAGAGATTTTTCGAGTGTCTTGAGGGGAAAGGATATTGATAGTGATTGCATCGCTCATCGTCGGTTTTCTTTGTTCGCAATATTCCTGAGGAACATTTGATAAAATATTAAGAGAAGAAAGGCTGACTTTTGCCCCTGAGAACGCAGTAGTAGTACCGGTCATATCGGGAGTTTTGGTAGCAGACGCTTGAAGAAAGGTTTTTATATCCGGTAAATCAGCTTGAGAAGGGATAAAAGAAGTCAGAGGAGCAAGTACATATCAATGTTTGATTTGGTTTGGTGGAGTCAAGGGGCTGGCTATTCCCAAACATTGTGCATCATATTCCACTTCCGTAATAGCTGCATCTCTAGCAGTTGGTGTGGAATTAACATATGCCATTGTGGAAGTTTGTAGTTCCAGAGGAGCATTTTCCGCAGGGAGATTTCCGGTAATTTTGGAGATGGTCAGTGTAGCAGTTTCGACATTAGTCATCTCTTTATTGGAAACGTAATTGGTATCCAGTAGTCCTCTAAGAAACTGCTTGATAGGGTCGGCATGGATGGTTCCTCCAAATGCATTTGCATTCATTGGAGCGGCATTAGCGTTTCCTGCTCGCATTAGGATAAGCTTATCTGGCATATAGGCTGCCAATCGTCCATCTCTTGGACGGTTTCCTCTTTCGGTTTTTACATTAGAAGTTCCCGTTTTGAGGGCATAGGTAAGTCCTGCTACATTAAATTTATTGACCCATCACGGAAGTCTATTATTAGGGTCGGAGAGGACTTTCCAGAGTAAGTATTTAATCCCTTCTGGGATAAGTTCAGCTTTTTCTTTTACTTCTTTTTTGTAGAGAATAGAACCATCAGAAGAGGTAATTTCCAAGATAGGATTGAGTTCTGCAGGAGTGGAAGTAGTGAGGTGAGCGTAAGCGTCGGCTAATTCTAACATTGTTACTTCTCCTGCCCCGAGTGCAAGCGGATAACCATAATGGATAGCGTCAGTAATCCCTGAAAGCCCGAGCTGTTGGAGATAAGGTTTCACAGCATCTTCACCTCCAGCTGCAAGATACATTTTCACAGCAGGAATATTTCTACTATGACCCAGAGCTAAACGGAGAGGAAGTAGCCCTTCAAACTTATCGTCTGCATTATTTGGTTTGTCTGGTCCCACTTGAAACGGAATATCATAAATCGGTGTATCTATTGTGAGTGGAAGTTTTTGTAGTCCCAGAGCATACACTAACGGTTTGATGGAAGAACCAGATTGTCTAGGTTTACGCACCATATCATTTTGTCCTTGAATTTCGTCATTGAAATAATCTGTAGAACCAATATAAGAAAGAACATCACCATTATCGGTATCGATATAGAGCATTGCACTATTATTGGCTCCATTGTCTCGCAAGGTTCTTTCATTATGTTTGAAAGCTTCCTCTGCTTTGAGCTGAATGGCATAATCAAGTGTCGTTTTTACAATCATTCCTCCTTCCAAGACAGCTTTTTCTCCATATATTTCTTGAAGTTTTTCTTTAATTCGGAAGACAAAGTGAGGAGCTTTGATAGGAAAGGCACTAGTTTGAAAGCTGATGGTTAATCCATCAATATATGCTTGTTTGAGTTGGGTTTCGTTAATATAGCCATCTTCAAACATTCTACTTAGGACAACATCTTTTCTTCCATTGGAGTATTTAACGTAATATTCTTTTCCTTCTACGATAATCGTGAATGAACCTAATCCTACTAAAAATTTAGTAGAAGCATTTGAAGTATTTTTGGTGGAGAAATCCGCTTGCTGAATAGCATCTGCAAATTTGGTAGTGATAGCTTGAGATAAACTCCCTTCAAACGCATATTTTTTTTCTTGGGCGTCGGTAATGGTGAAGTAGCCAAGCAGATTTTTTCTTCCTTCTTCTTTGAGAGGACTATAGAGGGTTGGACTTTTGGGAAGGGAAGCGAGAACAGATGATTGCAAGACGGAAAGCTTTGCTGCTGGAATACCAAAATACGCTTTTGCTGCTGCTTCAATCCCAAACGCATTATTTCCAAATTCAATGTAATTTAGATATAATTCAATGACTTTCTTTTTCATTTCTTTTTTTGTTTCTGCATTGGAAAGTCCGGGTTTTTCAGCTTTAATCTGTTTTTGAAGTGTAGTATTAAGTCTTTTGGAGAGGACAATTTGACGTAATTTGTACGCTATTCTTTTGGACAGAGAAGCACCTACTCCAGCTTTAAGATTAAACACATTGGTCATCAGCTGCTGAGGAAGGGTGGAAGCTCCTCCTTTTCTCATAATGGCAGCTCTCAAGATACCCCACGGGTCTAGTCCTTCGTGTTCTCGATAGCGTTGGTCTTCAATAGCGACGAGAGCATCAACGATATGTTGACTCATTTGGGAATATTCTATGTATTCTCTATTTTGTTCAAAAAGTTTGTAGAGTTCAACTCCGTTTCTATCGGTAATAATGGTTGCTTGAGAAAAGACCATATCTTTGACTTCGCTGACATCAGGAAGATTACGAAAAACATTGATTTGCATTCGGACAGCAAGTGTGAGCATTCCCAATATACCCAGAGTCAGCACACTGATACCAATTCGTTTTCGGAAATGTCTCTTTTTGCTAGGAGATTTGGAGCCAAAGGAAAAGGATTTGGAATGAGGGGCAGCAATATTTTTGTACGAAAAGAGAGAGCGTGAAGATTGCATTAACGTCTATGAAGAAGATAAAAAAAGTGTATAATCAAATCATCTGTTTTCGTATCATAGTTATTGGACACAAAAAGGCAAATGATTTTAATCGAAAGAAATTTTTCTTTTGCATATCGTCAGCTTTTTTTTATACTCTTTGTACTCTTATCAGATGATTTTTATCCTTGAGTACGTCTATGTTTATTCGTTATGATGGCACATGAGAAAGAATTGATACCCGACTCAGCAAAGAATTTAATTATTCTAGAAGTTTTTTTCATCATATCATTGCTAGAGAAGGAATAAAAATCAATGGCGAACCCACGAAAAAATCCTACAAACTCAAACCTGATGATGTCATTTTTATTGATAATTTTTCCAGATACCTTTCTCCGGTTATTTTGGAAGAAGCACCTCATATTGACATTCCTATCATCAAGGAAACCACCGACTATTTACTGCTCCATAAGCCCAAAGGCGTACTTTCTCATCCCAATAGTATTCGAGATGTTAAGCAGCCTTCTGTGGTGGGGTTTTTGTATCATTATTTTAAAGATTTACCAAGTTATAGCAATTTTATCCGTGCAGGACTGATTCATAGATTGGATAAAGAGACCGACGGAATTATGGTCATTGCGAAGACCGAAGCAGGATTGCAGCATTTCAAGCAGCTTTTTCACGCTAAATCAGAAGCAACAACGTTAGAAGCAAAAGAAGCGGTCCCTCTCCAGAAATTTTATCGTGCGAAATGTGAAGTGCTGGAAGCAGGACAAGTTTTTTTGGAAGAGATAAAAAAAAGCTGATTACCTTATTACATTCAGGAAGAAGTAGTTGCGAAAGTTTCCCATCGAACGCCCAAAATGGGAATAACAAAAATTGAAGAATTCCAGTATGAAGAAACAACCGTGCGTTTTTCTCTGCAAATTTTAACGTGAAGAACCCATCAAATCCGTTATCATTTGGCTCATCACGGTTTGCCTATTGTGGGGGATTATTTGTACGGAAAAGAAGCTCCCCTACCAATGCAATTAACTGCTTATAAGCTGAGATATCAAGATATGGATGGAAGTATCCAAACCGTGGAAGTATAACGCAAAATTTGAGAAATGCTATTTCTGCACAAAGTGATTGAGCGTTTTTACTTTTTCTGCTGGTAATCCATAACTTTCACGCACTACACCTTCCATAAACGCAGAAGGAACAAGATGCACATCCACAGCTTTTTTGAGCGTTTTGACTAATCCTTGCATTCGAACATATTTAAACATTGTAGCAAGTTTTCGTATCCATCCCTCCCCTTTCGCACCAGCCAAAAAATGCTGAAAAGTAAGCGGAGTTTTCACTTCATCAATGAAAAACAGCTTTTTGGGGAAAGGATACACATATCAGAAATCGTGATACATCATCCACAGAGGAGCATTGGTATGCGTTTTAGCGATACGAACAACGTGAGGTCAGAGATGACGTAATAAAGAATGAAACCGGACCAAATCAGGCTTTTCTCTCTGGAGAAAGCGTTTGAACTTCCAAGCACTTCGAAAGTTGAAAGGAAAAGTTATCAATCCAAACCAGATGTTCAATCTTCCCTTGATACCTTTGGGAAGATGACCGCCTCGTAAACGCACTTCGTGTCCTTTGCTTTCCAAAAGGGCTTTCACATCGTGTAAATACGTTTCAATTCCCCCTATTTTATTGATAAAATCACTTACCAATACGATTTTCTGAGGTTTCGCTGGGCAAAGAGAAAGAAAATGCTGATACCAAATTTCCTCCGTATATCTTGCAACAATCGTTGAAAGCATTCAGCTTTTTGTTTTCTCTGGAGTTGCTTTGAGGGTTTGGATACAGTGTGTTAATCTTTCTTTCGTATTTTTTCCTTTATAAGCAAATAAATTGCATTCAGGCAAAATGAAAGGTTCTAGTCAGCCTTTTTGGTACCCAATCACTGGAATTCCTCGCGAAAGAGCATTTAATGCTGACAATCCAAAAGTTTCTAAAAATTCTGACGGCATCAAGCAGTAATCAATATTAGCAAGGTAGGATTGGATTTTTGCGAGTGGCTGCCAACCGAAGTAATGGAGATGATGGTGATTTGTCAAAGCAAGTAGCTCTTTTTCCAGACTCCCCTTCCCAAAGATAAAAAAATCAACATCAGGAAAAGCTGGTATCATTTCTATAATACTATCAAATCCTTTTTCTTTTTCTAGTCTGCCATAGTAGAGTAAACCAAACATTGAAAAGCACATCAAGTAAATCGTTTTTGAATATATGGATAGAGAGGCATAATGCAATGATTTTTTATTCAGTTTTTTCGAACGCCATTACCAGTTGCATTTTCTTTTCAAAACCATAGAAAAAAGACAATCTTTTACCCTTTCTCTTTGCGTATGCATTTTCATCTCATTTCCCTCTTTCCTGACATTTTCACTTCTTTTCTCTCTACTTCTCTGCTCCAAAAAGCACAAGAAAAAAAGCTGATTAGTTTTCACGTTATCAATCCAAGAACATATTGCACCGACAAACACGCTCAGATTGATGACCAAATCTACGGAGGTGGTGCAGGAATGCTCTTGAAAGCTCAACCGCTGATTGACGCAGTAGAAAGTATTATTCGTCAGCTTCCGTGAACTGAAAAGCAAAAACAAACCGCTCCTGATCTCAAAATTCTGCTTCCTAGTCCTAGTACAGAAGTCTTTACTCAGAAACACGCCTATTCCTATTCCAAATACAATAATCTGATTTTTGTTTGTGGGAGGTATGAAGGGATTGATTACCGTTTTGAAGAATATATGAACACCAAATATCCTTCAGCTTTTCAGAAAATTTCTCTGGGACAATTTATTTTATTGGGAGGAGAAGTAGCGACAATGACGATGATTGAAGCGATTAGTAGACTGTTGCCCGGAGTAATTAAGGAGACTGAAAGCCGACAAAATGAAAGTTATTCCCTCAAAAGTAGTATGACTAATCTAGAACCTCCCCAATATACGAGACCGGAAGAAGTATATGGCTATCGTGTCCCTGAAATTCTCTTGAAGGGAAACCAACAAGAAATCAGTAAACGAAAAGCTGACCATTCCACGAGTTTAGAATAATCCTAATTGCTGAGGCATCGTTTCTGCTCTTTTCATTTCTGCCAACGTTTTACGCAAAGAAACAAATCCATACTGATTACACAGCACTTCCTCGTAATAAGGATAATCCAACGTAAATTTTAGGGTATCCAACGCAAGATGAGAAAGGTCTATCTGTGCCAATTGCACAAGCTTTTTGGAAGCAAACGCAGACTCTTTGCCATCAGACAAGGCTTTGGTTATGATAGGGTCAATGAAATCTAAATGCTGATAAATATTTTCGATAGTGTGATATTGATAGATTAAGGTCATCGCTTTCTTTTCCCCAATTCCGTATACGCCCTTGATATTGTCAGCTTGGTCTCCTAATAATGCTAAATAATCTACAAAATACTGAGGTTCAAATCCGAACTCCTCCAAAAAATGCTGTTGGGAATACGGAACATCTTTTACTGGGTCAACAAGAGAAACATTTGATGTTAACAGTTGTTTTAAATCTTTGTCTCCAGAATAGAGCATCAACGAAAGCTCTGGATTGGATTGATACGTCTGAACGAGACTCGCTAAAATATCGTCAGCTTCATATCCACTTATCGCTAAAGAAGGAATGGTAAGCTTTTCAATAATTTCACGCAACAACGGAATTTGGTCTTTGAAATCGTCTTCCATTTTTTTTCTATGAGCTTTATAGTCTGCGAATTCCTCGTGTCTAAAGGTTTTTTCAGGACTATCTCGTGCAATCATCAAATACTCAGGATGTTGTCCTAAACGTTTGAGCAACATACGGAGAAAACCATACACCGCATTCATATTTTTCCCATCAAAATTTTTCATCTCAGGAAAAGCATAATATGCTCTATAGAGAAATGCAAAACCATCAATTAGAAAAAATTGCTTCATTCAGAATGCTAGCTATGAAATAAAATTGGTAATAAATGTTTCCAACTGTTGCTGTAAAGCGGAAATATCCCCATTATTCTGCACCGTGAAATCTGCCATTTCCATACATTTAGCGATATTTTGTTTTGCGGGGTCCGTGTTGTGCATTTCTGCTTCTTCTTGTGCTTGGAATTTTTCAAAACTGATATGGTCAGACTCGCTCCCTCTGCTTATTGCTCTTTCATATCTTAACTTTTGGTCAGCATCTATAGCCAACAGAAGAAAATGCTGATGTTGCTGTAAAGCTTCCACTTCTCCTACAGCACGAATGGACTCAATAATGGCATTCTCTCAACGCTGTGAAGCTTGCTGATATAACTGCTCTACAATATAAGAAGGTGAATACTGACTGCGAAGATCATTTGCTACTTCACGCATACTATCTCTCTCTATAGGCAGCTTTCTTTTTTTTATTTCTTCTATCAAAAACGCACGCACAGAATAATGTACAAATCCCTTTTTTTCTACTAAATAGTCAACAAGCGTCCCTTTCCCTGCTGCCAAAGGTCCTGTAATTCAGATAATGTTCATTAGTGATGATAAAGAGGTAAACGTTATAATATTATTGCAAAAGTCTGGATGGATAATTTTGATTGATAATAATGAGTGGTGCTCCTTGGAATTCAGAAGGTGGACAAGCAATTCCATCACTTCCACTTCCATAATTACATCTCCATTTAAAGACTTTCGTTAAATCTATTTCATCGGCTGTAGGGTTAGGTTCAAGTAAATTGTCAAGTTGTGTCATTCTCTGAGAAGAAGGTGCTGCATAGGTATTGAGAGAAGTAAACTTTCCGTGAATAAAATATTTATAATCTTGGGTGACCTTCACTAATCCATTGATAACAAAGTTTCCTTTCAAATATACTCCAGATGCCACTCCCATTGCATATGAGGAAACCGGATGCCCTTTAGTATCAAAAGAAATACGACTACTTTCTGGATTAAACGTAAGAACACCCTCATCCACAAAGATATCTAAAGGTTGAGTAGCAAGACTACTCACACCCTTCAAGATAAGATTTCCTTTTTTTACAATGAGTGTCTTACCTGCAATCTCAGAAACAGTTTTAGTCGTCGCTCCTTCTTGACAAATTACATCATTTGAAGAAGAGCCTCGCTTTCCTCTACAAAGTTCTTCTGCTCTCCTTTTAGCTGCGTTAATCAATGTTGCATTATTTACACTTACGGAAGAGAAGTATTGTGTTTTGGAGTCAGCCTCATTTCCTGCTAAATTCTTGGTATCATCTTTGACATCAGAAGACATTCCAATAATTCCCTGAATTTTGAGCAATAACAACTGATCTAACGTAACTATAGCTTTGGAACAGTCTAAAAGCTTGTCGTATCCTGTTGCAGGTCGAACACCTGCTCCACTTAGCATAAAAAGATTTGCTACTCCTGAAGTATTTGCTATCTCAATAAAATCATTCAATTTATCCGTCAATCAGCTATCAGCTATAGTACATCCTAAAAATCCTATTCCTCAATTATAATCATACACTAATCCCACAGGATATTTATTATCAAATCTTTGAAAAGTAGATGCTAATGAAGAAGTAGGTTTAACAGTATTTGTTTTTGTACTATATTGCATGCCTGCCAAAAGGATATAGTTTTGTGTATTAAACGTATGAGACAATCGTCCATAAATACCATATGCATCTCCAGTCAATCCAGCTACAGCACCAGAACAACTAGTAAATAATCCTCCAGACATTAGTAAGCCATCACTTGTAAATCCTAAATCATCGGAAGTAATCTTATCCAAAGGCCATAATCTCTCTCCTCTCTGAGAATTATAATACAATCCACTAATTTTATTTTTACAATCTACTTGCTGTCAATTTTCTGTTTTCACTATTCCTGTTTCATTCAAAGTAGTTTCTTTCCAAGCAACTAATCCACCAAAATCATTTCCTCCTATGCTAAAATGAATACGAGAAATCTTACCTGTATTTACATACTGTGTGGCGTCATCTAATTTAAACGTAATATAAGTCAACCCATAGGTTACAGAACATAATGCGAAAAACGAGCACAAGAACAGTCAAAATTTGTAAAAAGAGGTTGTAGGTTTCATTAGGAGAGAAGATAAAGATAAAAACTTATTTGCTATATAATGAATTGGGAGCACTTTTTCAAGCCTTTTATTTCTTTTTTATATGTTCTGGATATTATGCGGAAACAACAATTGTTCTATAGGACTTTTTCCCTTTTCTCAAAAGCCCTACACCATTGGGTAAATCAGACTTTTGGATGAGGAAATTGGTATCTTGTATTTTTTGTTCATTGAAAAAGAGAGAACCTGACTGTAAAAGCTTTTTCGCCTCGGAATTGGAAGGAGCCAATCCTGCCGCAACCACCATTTCCAAAATTCTCATTGCTTCTCATTCCAAATGCACGCTTCCTGTTTCATAAGCTAACGCCTGAATATCTTCTGGACTCAGAGAAGCAATAATTTGCATTTTATCTCCCGTTCCAAACAGAATTTCACTAATGTTGGTTGCCTGCAAAGTAGCAGCTTTTCCAAAAATCATTTCCGTTACATAGCTTGCCAATCTCTGCTGTCCATATCTGAGTTCTGGGTGCTCAGTGTGTTGATGGATAATTTGCTCAATTTCTTCTAGTTCTAGTAACGTAAACGCCTTTAAGTATCTAGGAACATCTGCATCTGCCGTATTCATAAAAAATTGATACACGAAATACGGGCTATTTTTGTTGGGGTCAAGCCAAACAGCATTTCCTTCAGATTTTCAAAACTTTTTTCCTGTACTATCCAACATTAATGGACTGGTCATCACAAATACTTCTTGGTCATTTCAGAGCTTTTTTCTTATCATTTCGGTTCCTGTTACCATATTTCCTCGCTGGTCGCTCCCTCCAATCTGCAATTTCACGCCATCGTGTTCATAGAGATGGAGAAAATCGTATCCTTGGAGCAACATATAACTAAATTCGGTATAAGTGATGGATAATTCAGGATGTTCTATTCTTTTTTTGATACTTTCTTTGCTGAGCATCGTATTGACGGTAATATATCTCCCCACTTGAGAAAAGAAATCAAAAACCGTCATTTCTTTGACAAAATCATAATTATTTCTCACTTCAAAGTGGAAATCTTTGCCAGTCATCGTTTTGAGATGCTGAAGAAATGCAGTAATCTGAGTAGTCATACCCTTTTGATTGTGGCGAAGCTGAGTTTCATCCAGAAACGCTCTAGAACTGTCTTTCCCAGTAGGGTCACCAATAAATCCCGTCGCTCCTCCAACGATTAAGACGAACGTATTACCTCTTTTCATAAAGTGTACTGCTGCCATAATGGTGAGCAAATGCCCCAAATGAAAAGAATCAGCTGTAGGGTCGTATCCACAGTAAAACTTTTCTCCTCCTTGGTCATAGAGTGCAAAGAGTTTCTCATCAGTAGATTGGTACAGCAAATTACGTTGTTGCAGTTCTTCTTTTAGGTGCATAGTGTCAAGAAAGAAAAAAAAGATAAAAAGCTGAATACAATGATAATAGGATTATATGCAACAGTTTCAAGAGATTTTTTATCAGCTTTTTTTTCTCCTTTTAATGGTGCTGATAACTTGTTTACATTGATGAGCAATAGTAGCTTTTTTGGCTTTAAGTTCTACCAAAATTTCCCCTCTTTGAACACGTATTATCAAAAATACAATCAATCCAATAATTAACGTATCTAACCCACTCACCACAATAAATAACCAATCATACAGCACAAAAATTCCATACAATACGGAAATCAAATAATACAAAAACCAGAGGAAATAGGTCGTAAAATTAGCACTTGGAATTCAATGCAATAAATCTTTGATAGTAGGTAAATAGGCAATCATTGAAATCACTCCACTTACGCCATACAACGCTGTTAAAAATCAGATAAAGAGTGTAGTGTCCATAGGTAGTTTGTAAGTAGAAATTAAAAATGTTTATTTCTTTGTCCCATTTTTTTGAGCATTTTCATTACATAGGTTTTCTTTTTGTAGGCTAACCACGCAAAGGTGGAAATCAATACTACTAATTCAATCACCAATAAGCAAGAAATACGCCAATCTTGCATAATAAAAATCGCATAGAGAAAAAAGATAATTGAAGTAAGTAATCGAAACAAGTAATCACGCATATTAGATTTTGACCATTTATCCTCTATTTTACTAAAATTGGGAATATAAGCGGAAAAGGTTCCTAATCCTGATAATCCATAGAGAGTAATAAACAACCGCAGGAGAATTTCAATTCGCATATGTAATGTTTAAGAAATAAAAGACAGATTTTTTTCTTCTGTTTAAGTATACTCAAACCAACACAAAAACACAAATATTTGAGGAGATTTTTTATGTTGTTCTCTGAAATGAGGACTGCAAGTTTACTTTGCCCTCCACTCAGAATACCTTATCCAGTATGTGCATTTTCATTTGACATTCATCTCACGATACGTATATAAGAAGCACTTTACCCTTTATTCTCTTCATCATATGTGATACTCACTGGATACTATCGTTGCACGAGCCAAAAGAAAAGGATTTGTCTATCCTAATTCTGAAATTTATGGAGGACTCGCAAACGCACGAGACTTTGGACCCTACGGTGCTTTATTGAAGAAAAATATTGCTGACCTCTGGATTAACCATTTTACTCAGGAAAGAGATGATATTTTGCTCCTGGATACTACTATCATCGCTCATCCTACCACGCGAGAAGCGAGCGGACATCTGACTTCTTTTTCTGATGCTCTGATAGATGACAAAAAAACCTGACAAAGATTTCGTGCAGATAAATTGATAGAAGACTATATCGAAAAAAATAGACAAGGACTGGAGGATGAAGCTCTCGCTCAGAAGCTCGGAGTGAAAAGCCTTGCTCCAGAAGCTCGAGGAAACGAGGGAATGCACGATTTTATCGTCAAATATATTCCCAATAATCCAGAAACTAAAGAAAAAGCTGAGCGAACCGAAGCCAGAAATTTTAATCTAATGCTGGAATCTCATTTGGGACCGGTGGCAAATGACGCAAGCAAAGTCTATCTCAGACCCGAAACTTGTCAGTCTCTTTTCACTGATTTTAAAGCGGTATTGGATAGTACCAGAGCAAGAATTCCCTTTGGACTGGCTCAAGTGGGAAAAGCCTTTAGAAATGAGATTACTCCCGGACAATTTCTCTACAGAACTCGTGAATTTGAACAGATGGAAATCGAATACTTTGTACCAAATATTCCTGAAGAAGCGATGAGAATTTTCAACGAATGGAAAGACGCAAGTATGGCATATCGAACGGACGTTATCGGAATAGCACCAGAACATTTAAGGTTCAAAGACCACGAAAAACTCGCTCATTATGCGGCAGCAGCTACCGATGTAGAATATTTGTATCCGTGGGGATTTGGAGAAATTCAAGGAGTCCACAATAGAACCTATTTTGACCTCACTCAACACCAAGCATACAGCAAAAAAGATTTGCAATACAAAGACCCGTACACCGGACAAAGATATATTCCACGATGTGTAGAAGCTTCATTTGGACTAGGAAGACAAGTAATGGTGGCAATGCTGGAATTTTACGATGAAGAGCAACTCGCTGAAGGAGATACACGCGTAGTTGTCAGATTTCCAAAGCAATTAGCTCCTATCAAATTTGCCGTTCTTCCGTTGGTGAAAAAAGATGAACAGCAAACAAAAATCTGAACAGAACTTTTCAAAAAGCTTTCCAAACAGCGAAAGTGTGAATACGACGACAATGGAGCCATTGGGAAAAGATACAGAAGACAAGATGAAATCTGAACGCCCTATTGTATCACGATTGACCAGCAGACGTTGGAAGATGGCACGGTGACGGTAAGGGAAAGAGATAGTATGCAACAGACCAGAGTAAAAATGGAAGAGATTAGGTTGTAAATACTCATACATACGACAATGGAGATGCGTCCATAATACGGAAAAATTAGCCACCAAAGCGGGAACCAGAAACATTTCCCGTACCTCTTATTTTAAAGAAATAATTTAATCATCAATGCAATAGGATAGAAAAGACACCTCAATCAATAGAATATTTAGGATTACTCGGATTATATGAACCACGAAGAAATCATGCAAAGTATTCATCTACGACTTCAGAATATTTATTAGTCATTTTATAAGGTTTTTGCTGTCTATAGATACTATAGTCTCTATTAAGATAACCTGGATACTTATCAGTATTTACAATAAACTTTATTTGAAATTCTTGTTCTATTTTTTTCAGCAGTTTTTTTAATTTATTATTTTTTATTTCATCAGAGTTATCCAACATTACTTTTTCTGAACTTGTCTGATTGAGTTTAAAATTTTCTTTACAAAATTCTACAGATAATCAGAGCTCTCCAAATTTTTCGTTAACTAATTCTATTAAAATAAAAATATCTGTAAGACTCATCATTCCCATTCCCTTTTTGGCACATTCTCTCACAATATCTTCTTGATGACATCCATCATTATATACATCCATTTCTACTTTAGGAGAGCCATCAGCATTTTTATTAGGTTCTGATTGCCAAATTACCCATTCTTTGTCAAGAGAACTTTTCAACTTCTTATCGGTGAGAAATGCAGGATACCAATCTTCATTTTGGAATTGCACCAACTGTTTTGCTTTTGTATCTTGATATTTCATTTCTTGAATTTTTTTGGGTACATGGATTACTGTATATTGTTCTTCTCTTATGACGAGTAATACAATTTGATATTTTTCTCCTTGATAGTCTCTCTTTAAGATATTTTTCACCGTTATATCTTGTTTCTCCAAAAATCTTAAAGCATTTTTTTCTTTATTAGTCAAATGAGTTTGTAATGCAAATTCTCCCTCAATATATATATGCCCTGTTTTCTTGAGTTTATCAATTCTATCATTGACCGTAGTAATAAGATAGTTAATAATTAATTCTTTCAAAGTTTCTTTCTTTTCTCTTTCATCCTTTACAGAAAAAGTTTGATATAAATTATCTTTTATTTTTTCTCCATTTTTTTCATGAAGAATTGTTCACTCTCTAAGAGAGTTCTTTCAGATTTTTTTTAAGTCCATTAATATATTAAATAATAAGTAAAAGTATTATTAATATAACTATTTACCTATATAAAGTCAATAGATTTTTTAAAATACTTTTCTGCATAAGGAGTATGGATAAATATTCATTTTCTAAGAGAAAATACAGACATTATCCTCTTTTAGTCTGCAAGAGGAAAAGAAGTAAGAGGAATTCTTTTATAAATATCAAACGCTTTTTTAAAGGAAATCTGGACTTTTCCTATATAGCAATTGTCCTTATTTACAAGATACTTTCCAATTCCCATATTTTCACGTGCTTGACTCAGTTTACAATACCAAAATCAATAGCATCCATACTTACTACATACTTTGGTCGGTGATCTGGAATTTTCTCTAAATTTCAAAATTCTCTCTGGATAACTTTTTCATCAGCTAAGAGATAACATACTTGAAGATACAGTTGAGGTAGATATCAATATTGTTTTTATGTTTCGCAAAAACGGAATTGATTGCTTTTTCTCGATGAGTAATCAACTGCACTTCATCACAGAAAATATATTTTTTTCCTTTTTTAATTTCATTTTCCAAACAACGATAGAGATCATCGTCATTTTTTAAAACATCAAAAGCCTTATCCTCTTTATTGATATAAAGCACTTGTGATGGATTAAAGGTCTGAGAAAGTTGTTCCAAAAATACCGTTTTCCCAATTCTTCTCTGTCAGGTGATAATTTTGATGAGAGGCTTCCCGATGTAAGGATGAAGTACTTCCAAATAATGTCTTCTACTTAAATACATTTGAGCAAAGTGTTAAAAAGATAAACTCACTTAAGTGTAATTAAGTGAAATGAAAATGCAATATGTTCTTCTTTTATGTGAACTACAATAATGCAACAGACTAGAGCCCCGCAGGACCGCGGGAACGAAAGAGTTACCCTCCAGAGCGGGAACCCACGCCGGAGTAGGGGCCGCCCAAGATACAACCCAGAACGACCGAAGCAACCCCACAGAGGGCGGAGTAGCCGGAACGGAAGAACCCACGAAGCCATCCATACCACTTTCCATCTTTCCCTTGATATAGTAAATAATCACGATTAAGATATCCATCGTCAGCTTTATCTTTATCAAATTTTATCTTAAAATGTTCTTCTATTTCCTCCTTTTTTTTCTTCAAATCTGCATTCTTCAATGCCTTATCACTGATAAATCATTCTCCTACATAGTCCTCTCAAAATGTTTCTTTTATCAATTCTCCTAAAATAATACTATCAGTAATTGTCATCATTCCTTTTCCTTGTAACGCACACCTTTTCACAAAATCTATTTCTTGCTCGTTTTGTGCATAGAGTTTGGTATCTACTAGGGGAGTGCCGGTGCCATCTCTCAGAGACTCAGTAGCAACCGTACACCATTCTTTATCAATAGTTGTTTGCAAACCTGCATCATCCAGAAATCTTACTCCTCGGCGTTCATTCTTAAATTTTGCTAATTGGGAACCTGAATATGTTTTTCCATATTTCATCTTTCTAAGCCATTGGGGAACTTGGAAGGTAGTATACGATACTCCTTTTTCTTTGTAGGTAATAACAGCATATTTTTCTCCTTTAGCTTCTCTCGGGAAAATTTGGATATCTGTAATGTCTTTTTCTTCTAAATTTTTCAATGCTTTTTTTTGTGTTTCTGTGAGATAAGATTGCACATTATATTTCTCTATCCCTTCTCCATAGACTAAATATCCATCTTTTTTTAATTGTTGTATTCTAGCATTAGTAGAAGAAATAGCACGCTCTATCACTCATTGTTTGAGCTGTTCCTCATTTGTGAGATGTTCAGCTGAAGGTACTGTTGATTGTGGTATACGTTCTCTTTTATGGTCAAATTTCTTTCAAAACAACTTTTTTTTATCCTTTTCTTCAATGTCTTGAGCTACTTTTTTCCAGTCTTCACCCAAAGCAGAAAGGGTATCTCGCGTTTTCACGATAACATCATTATCTTTATCATAGAGTTCATAGAAGTCTCTCATAATTTGTGCGATTTCATCACTCGTCATTCCTCCGACTTTGTCAGCTTGTTCAATTTTTTCACTTAAGCTATCAGCAAAATCTCCCAATTTTTCATCTCCTGTAGCAACCAACGTCTGCTGAAGAGTTTGTAAAACATTTTTAGTGGGTCTAAAAGGATTTTGCAACTGTAAATGCTCCAGATTTCTCTGATGATAAGGGTCTAACTCTGCCACGTCAATTGGGTCCATAAAAGGAGTAGAAGTTTCTGAGAAAGAAGCAGAACTTTCAGCAATAATACTAGCTTTTAAATCTGCCTCTGATAAATGCACTACCTGTGCCAGAGACAGCGTTTCTCCTCTATGACGATACGAAGTAATATCTTTTTGGGTCAAAAAATTATGTTCTGAAAACACTTTTACCAACACTTTTCTATCGTCAGGGTCAGTTGCTTTTGCGATAAAATCTACTACAGCAGTTTTGATACGAGCATTGAGATGTTTTCCTTTAAATTCACGAAAAAGCGGAATATGAGACCTCATCGTCCAGATAGCATTTTTGAGTTCATATTGACTGTTTCCATTGATAGTTTCGGTAATTTCTCCACTAAAAAGTTGTTCAATTTTTTTGATACATTTCAGCAAATGAAGAACAATTCCTGTCCATTCTCCATTGGAAAGTTGCTCTCCCAAAAGTTCATCCTTTCCCACACTGGTGATAAATCCTTCTTGATTTATCAGTTCAACCAATGCAAAATCATAGAGTTCACTTTCTGGCATATAAGGCACTTCTATTCCAATAAAATTATCTTGTATAGGCACAGGAAGCTTTTCTTTATCTCGATACTTATTTTCAGAATGAATATTTGCAGTAGCGATAATTTTGGTTTGCAGAAGGGGTTTCCACGCTCCTCCATCCTCCTGAGGTGCATACAACGACAGAGGTTTCTGTTCAAACAAATGTTTTACTCTATACAAGACATCTCACGGAATACTATCCAATTCATCCAAAATCAACACTCTTCCTGTCATAAACGCGGTTAAAAGTTTGGAATATTGAAATTCCATTTCGATAGTTCCTTTGAGTTTATCTTTTCCTATCAAATCACTCTGCGTGGTAAAAGGATTTCCAGAAAACACTAACTGTTCAGCTTTTCTTAATTTTTCTGGGTCTTTTGCTTCTGCTTCCAGCTTTTTTCCATCTATTTGTAGTGTTTGGATTTTTCCAGCAGAAAGTTCTTCCAAATACTTGGAAATCTGAATGGCAATAGCGGTTTTTCCTGTTCCTGTATCTCCTTTGAGTAAAATATGGTTTCCTTCCAAAAATTGGTCTACAGCAATATTGAAAATGGATTGTCTAGTTGGCGTCATCACGTATCCATCTTTTCTTTTCATCTTTTTGAGTTTTTCTAATCTCCACAATGTTGCAGTTTCTCTCATCTGTAAAAGCGTATGTTTTTTAGTATGCAATGTTTGTAACGTTTCTTCAAGTTCTACTAATTCCTCGTTAATCGTAGATTTTTCTACATCACTCATCTTTACTCCTGTAAAAAATTTTTCCACCATCAGCAGATGACGTTGTTTTTTCGTTTCTTGGATTTCCTGTTCGACAGCCCTTACTTGTTCTAGTCCTTCTTTTCCATTAGCTAAAATTTCTCGATGGTCTTTTCTCTGATGAAACTCAGAGAAATACAGCTGACGCACTTGTGGAATGGCAAAGAGTTTCCTCATTTTATCCAAACGTTTGCGAAACAAAGGTGCCAGAGCAGATACCTTATGAGGTTCATACTTTACTAAAGATTGAGTAGCTTGTTCTCTGGTAGTATGCATTTCTGCAACCAATGCATCAGCAGTTTTTTCTTTAACGGTATCGACGCCACGCCTCAGCATCTGAAGCATTTGTTTATCCAAAGTAGAAAAGTCTGAATGTTCCCACAGTTGCTTGAGACTCGCTACAGACAGCGTATCAGCAACGATATAGGCAAGCTCTACAGCTTGATGATAGTGTTCCTGAAGTTGTTCAGGAGAAGAAAGGTGTTCCATGTTATGTAATAATATCAGATAAAAGATTTTTCATTACTTGTGCTAATTGCTCGGGAGAAGAGCAGATTTCTCCACCTCATTGCTTGGGAGCATTGGTTAGATAATGACTAACATCTGCTTCATCTCCAATCCCTACGCCATACACATACACTCCTTGTTGTCTCCAACGGTCAATGGCTGCTTTAAGTCTCGATGCTTCATTACTCTCTCCATCACTAAACACAAAAATTAGTTTTTTACGTTTTCCTGTCTGGATTTCTTTTCTTTCTAGAGCATGGGTATCAGTCATCCATTCGGTATATGTATCTGAGAGTGCTTTCCGGTCAGGAGTGTCTCCACCAGCATATCACAATTTAGTATATGCATCTAATCTCTCACGGTCAGAAAAATCTGAGCCTTTTGGTTTGAGGAGAATATGTCCATCAGGAAGGTTTCCGCTAAAAAGGTAGCCTTCTGTTTCAAATGACACGAGACTTTCCATACGTTCTTTTTGTAATGCTATCCTATCGTGTAAATTTTTGAGTGCTTCAAATACCAAAAGTATTGCTTTCTTTTGTTCACGATTTTTATCTCACTTCATACTATACGACCCATCACCGATAATCATTACTTCAAAATTTCCTACATTTTTGGCTCTTTTTTCACGAAAACTATCAATTTCAAACATTTCAGGATAAGGGTTCCCACTATGATAATCAGCAATTCCCTGTGCTAAACTTGGTCAATGCAATTTTACTCCATAGTCTGAATTTATGGGATATTTAGGGACAAATTTTCTTTTCATTCTGGTAGATTTAATTTTGTCAAACAAATGAAGCAGTTCTTCCATCACCGATTTTCAGGTCTGGGTATCTTTGATAGTTTCCAACTGACGGACAAAATTTTGGTAGGTAGTCAATTGCTCAAGGGTTTGATGAAACAGGTCTGTATAATTGGAAGAATCAGGAGATGTTCCTTCTTGTTGCAATAAGCGTTTTACTCTCTGTTCCAGTTCCTTTTGTTCGGGAGTTTTGAGTTGTTCTTTGGCTGCTTCCTGTTTTTTTTCTACTTGTTGTTTAATGCTTTCAGCAAGTTTTTCTCGTTCTTCAGGAGAAAGAGCATCATCAAAGAAATGAGGTAGCTTATTTTGATAGTATTTTTCAAAAGGATTTGACTGTGTTCAAGAGGATAAATCTCCTTGTTGTTCTCAAGTTTCTCCTTGTTGTTCTCAAGTTTCTCCTTGTTGTTCTCAGCTTTCTCCTTGTTGTTCTCAATGTTCTCCTTGTTGTTCTCAGCTTTCTCCTTGTTGTTCTCAATGTTCTCCTTGTTGTTCTCAATGTTCTCCTTGTTGTTCTCAAGTTTTTTTCTCTGGTATTTGCTGATTTTTGATATCTTCTTCCAAAAGTTTAGTGAACGTTGGTTCCACAAGTTTCCACATTGCTTTCAATCTTTCTTCAAGACTTCCTGCCGTAGTCTTATCAATAATTCACGATTTCACCATACGACGGAGTAATTTTCTTACCTTTGGGTGTACCTGACATTCTTCTTCTGGTACAAAATGTTCTCTCAATAAAGCATTACAAAACTGCTGATGAAGAGGTTTTTCACGATAATCTTTAGTTGCAAATAATTTTTTCTGATACAAATCGTGCATATTGTCCCTCAGTACAGGGACTTTATCCATACTGACTACCCTCTCATTCACAAACATATCTCTCAAAACATTCTCCAAAAAATGATAACTTCCAGCAAGATTACCATGTGCTTTTTGTCTCTGCTTTCTTTCTATAATAACTGATTTTCCTTCCAAACTACTTTTGAGCTCCGCATCTTCAAAGAGATGTTCAATTTCGTGAAAAAGTACTACTAAAAATTCTGATGGAGAAAGATTGAATTTTTCCATCACTAATTGTGCATTGACCATAATTTTGGGAGGTTCTCCTTGAGTAGTATCCGGCACCGCCGCTAAATTATTTCCCAATTGAGGATTATTTAAATCGATATATATATCATTTTTAGCATAAAATGCTACCCAGTTTTTCAACATCGTAAGCTGGTCATCAGAAAGGGTTTCACGAGGAGATAAAGAGGGAGTATTCATTGTAAAATACATTGAGTGATAAATAAGATACTACAAGTATACTCCAATGCTTTATTTTTTGCAAATTTTAGAAGACTTTTTTTCTTTACTTGCTATTTACGAGGAGTTTCATATAGTGGAGGCTGAATGATATTTGTATCAGATTTTTTATTCTTTTTATAAGAAACGATGGTAAAAATTACAACTTCCGAGGTCAAAAAAGGGACCATTCTCCTCATTGAAGGAAAACTCTTTAAAGTAGTGGATACCGCTCATACCCATATGGGGAGAGGCGGAGCAAATGATACCTTTAAGGTGAAAGATATTATCACGGGCAAATCCAATGTCTTTACCTATATCGCTGGAGCAATGCTGGAACAAGCAGAAGTTTCTACACAAAATGCGGTTTTTTTGTATGCTGCTGGCACTACTTATTCTTTTATGGAAAATGATAGTGGAGAAATTTATGAACTGGAAAAAGATGCGATTGAGGAAGTGGTAGGATATTTGAAAGAAAATTTGGATGTGTATTTGCAAATGTACCAAGGAAACGTGATTAACGTGATTTTGCCTGCGACGATTAGTTACAAAATTACCTCTACCGTGCCAGGAGTGAAAGGCGATAGAGCTCAAGCTGGGACAAAACCAGCGACTATTGAAACGGGGTTGGAAGTGCAAGTGCCTCTATACAAAGAAGAAGGTGATGAAGTGACGGTGAATACATTAACAGGGATGGTAAACTAGCAAGAAAAAGCTGAAAACAACCTCTTTTATCAGCTAATTTTTCGACTAATGGGAAATGAGAGTATCCGTCAATATTTACAAAATGAAGACCACGTCGTCTTCAGTCCTTTTTTGGATGTTCCTAGAAAATTATATAATAGTTTACCCCAGAGACAAGCACTTTTAGCAGCTCTCAAAGTAAAAAAAGCACCCACACTTGAACAACTCGAAAAAAACATTTCCGACCAAATGCGTACTCTGCTTGCTAGTGAACAACGTCCGCAAGTTTCTTGTTATATTGATGTAGCAGAAAAGCCAGAACAAGAAGACATTATGCTCTTTCTCTTTAAATGCTGGATAAAAGAAACTCAACCAGATGTTTCTTTTCTTCTAAAATTATTAACTCAAAGAAGTTTTGTAGTAGAAAAATGTAAAATTAACAGCTTACAAGACTATGAAGATATGCTTAACATCTGTATTAAAGAATATGAAAATGCTGAAGAAGAAAACGAAGAGAAAGAATGAAAAAGAAATCTGATATATCGCTTTGAATGAGATACCTACAAAGAAATTATAGGAGAACTATTGAAAAAATCTAACACTACTATTTTCTTCTTTCTGGATAATGTCTCATTATTAAGTGTATCTGAACAGGTCCGTATTAACGATATGTTGGATAGAAGATTATGATTAGGAAAAAATGCAGTTGTTAAACCGTATTTAAAAATCAATAATGGAAAAGGGACACGACAAACTTTTTATGACAGCAATGAAAGACGTAGAGAACATCCTCACGATTATTATGCTCTTTCTCTACCTGTATAATTTTATTTCTCTTATAAGAATGAACCGTATTACAATATCTCATCCAAATCTACAACAACACTCTGTTGTTATCTGTCTTTTCTTGTTGATGGGATTAATGATACTTTCAGGCTGTGGAAATGAACCTCTTGCTCCTGATACTACGGAAGTTGTCGGACAAGAAACGCTTGAAGACTGTCCCTTTGGTTGTATTTTGGGGAATAATTGGAAAATTGGAGGACGAGAGGGATATGCTATAGAAATCAGCAAATTCACTTCTCCTGCACTTGGTATCAGCTTTCTCTATCCTTCTGCACAGTTTTATGAGTATGATGGTTCTCATCGCGAAACTGCGAGAAATGAAATTATGCATACGGGAAATGCGATATGTGTAAAAGAAAACGAGGAGCAAAAGTTTGTGTCAGGCAAAGAAAGGAGTTGTGTGGAGTTTCTCTCTTATGAAGAATGGCAAAACTTGGAAACGTCTTTTGAAGTAGGAGAAACAAGAGGAATTAAAAAGCAGATTGCATCCCTACCGCTCTATTTCGTAGAATATCATTGTATTGCTTGTGGTCCTTGAGAGGATTTTTCTCGGGTACAGACGATACAGCCTTTAAAATAACTTTTATATAGTATCATCTTTAGAATGTCCCACACCTTCTGAATTGCTGTGAAAGCACTTATCCAAAATCCTGATGGAAAATTTCTTATCCTCTTCAAAAGCGAAATTGAAGAAGTCTGAGCTGTAGATTTTGATATTCCCGGTGGAAGAGTGGAACGAGGAGAAAAATTGGAAGATGCTATTATGAGAGAAGTTAAAGAAGAAGTCTGACTTTCTATCTCGCTTAAAAGAGTTATTCGCGTTTGGGGATTTACGAAAGGCGAATTACATTTGGTAGGGATTACATTTTTAGCAACAACTGAAAAAATCGAAGCCCTTCAACTGGGTGATGAACATACGGATTTCTTTTGGAAGAGTAAGGAAGATATTTTGCAGGGAGAGTTTCCAGAGTGGTTGAAGGAAGAAATTTTGGCGATAATCGATGAGAAAATTATATAATAAAATAGTTTTAATATTGACTTTACATAGTAGATAATTATATAATACATATTATATTGTAAGTATACACAATGGAATTAGCGAAATCCCTCTCTTCACCCACTACACACTGAATAACTATTACACAAGAAACAAACAGTAGTCTTCGTAACACTTTTTCTGTACATACTATAAAAAATATAACAGATATTGACACTATCGATATATTCAATAATTATAAATTATTACTCTCTCCTGACTATCGAAAAAGCAATATATATAGAAGAAACTTATCTATGATATGCTATTGAAATAAGTTTTAAATCTCCACAAATGAAACAACAAGTAAAAATGTGACATATGCAAATCAATCTTTTTAAAGAGGGAAAAAAAGTTTGACGACTATATGGAGAACTTCATCCTCATTCGGGTAAATTCAAATTTGCTTGAATGCAAAAAATCAAAAAAGATGAGAAAAAAGTAGGAGAACATTTAATGGAAATTTTTTTAGTAATTGTACCAAAGTTAAAATCACAAGGGGAAAGTATTGATTTTTCTGCAACTACTGAACAAAGAAAAATAGAAATATGTTATCTCTTGCAAAAATTTGGTTTTAAAGCAAAATCTGAAAAATATAGAAATGCTTTTGAAATTTATAAAGACGAAAATGATAACTTCTTTATTTATACTGTTTCCACCAATAAAATAAAAGGCAGTAATAAAAATATTTACACTTTTATGAAAGACAAACAATCTCTTCTTTTCAATACCCTACAATTTATGGATACAGTATATATTGGTTCTTGAATTTATTATATAAATGCTGATATACAAAACTCTTTAATGCTCTTACTCAGGTAAAATAGTCACCACATTATCAAATGGATGAAATCAGCTTTTTATCACATTTTCCATACTTAAGAAACGAGGAATAGGAAAATCTTCTCGTAGTATCCATTCCCATTTTTCACATTTCTCTGGCTCTAAAAGCTGTATTTCTCCTTGATCATAGTCAGCTAAAACAATAATAGTAATATAATGTTTATTTTCAGAAATATGAATATCATTCGTAAATCCCACAATTTGACAATTTTTAATAGTAATACCTGTTTCCTCCATTGTTTCTCTTTTTGCACCTTCAATAGGAGTTTCTCCAAATTCCAAGTGTCCACCGGGAGGAGCTCGTGTTCCTTCACCGTGTTTGGATAGTCTCTTTCAGACTAAGATTTTCCCATCTTTACGGATAAGTACACCTATTCCTACACGAGGATGAGGAGGAATTAGTTCAGTCATCTGGTTTGTAGTACGAAATAAAATTCTATTGCCTTTTACATCTGTTTTGACTATAGTAAAAAAATTACGAAAAACAAGCGAATATGTATATGACAAAATGATATACAACCTTTACTTTATATTGCTACTGCCTCATGCTAGAAGAGATTAAAAAGCTCATCTTTACCAAAGTTCCTGCCGATAACCACGTCTGACTTTTCTTTTCTCTGTTTGATGAAAAAGGCGTCCTTATCGCTTCAAATGGTGTGTTAGAAACCGACAAATCCCTTGACGCACTCATTGATTTACTTTATAATGGAATGATAAAAAAACAAGAACTCAAAGTAAAAAATGCTGTATTTGACATTGTGAAAACAGTGCAAGCTCAAAATGATGTAGCAACATTTCTCAAACTTTCTCCCAAAGAATGGGGAATTTTGCTGACTTCAGTAGTTGATGGGAAAAGTGGCGTCTTGCTTCCTGATACGAAAGGAATTGAAACAATGCAACAGGCTTTGGCAAGTATCAAGCAAAAGTATCAGCTTTCTGGAAATGTGGCAATTAGCGTATTTCAGACGGAAAGAGTGGTGCTGAGTAAATAAACTGCACTGTAGATAAAAAACAATCTCTCTCTGCTAGAAAATTCCAACTCACCACTCCCCTTTATGTTAATTTTTTTCTAATAGTTTCAGAAATCTGCTTTCTTTCCCAGTTGCTCTTCTGGAACGTTTCAACAGCAGAAATCAAATGGTTGACCGTCTTTTTGTTGATTAAAATTCCCGACTGTTCATCCACCAATTCAGGTGTCGCCCCTTCAGCAAATCCAATCACCGGCACTCCCATCAATAACGCTTCCGCAGTTCCTATCCCAAAACTTTCTTTGGTCAAATTTATCAACCCCTTTGCATTACGTACAATCTTCTGCGTTTCTTCCGGTGATAACCACCCAAGAAAAATAATCGTATCCCCAGCAATCGATTTTAAATACGCTTCATCAGGACCAGCACCAATCATCAAAAGTGGCAGCTTCAAGGCATTGAACGCTTGGATAATCATATCACATTCACGCACAAACGTCACTAAACGCCCCACACAGACGAAATATTCCTGTGGACGCACATTCACCCCCGCATAATAAAACGTATCGTGAATTTTGGGATAACGTACGCTTCCTTCCATCCCATAAATTTCTTTCGCTAAATTTGCAGTGTACTTGCTATTAAAGTGAATTTCATCAAACTGCGTAAACTGTTTATCCCAGCGTTGCAAACGAGGAACTAGAAAGCTGAACAGCTTTTTTTTCCATCCTGAAAATTTTGCCAGATATTCTTCTCTGTGCGACCAAATATATTGCATTGGAGAATGGAGATACAACTTGGTATAGCCCCACTTATGAAGGGGGGTAGAGGGGATTTTGATATTTTTCCCAATCGCAAACGACGAAATCACTACCCTCGTGGGCTGAAACCTACGAATTTTACGGGAAAGTAGCTGCATTATCCACGGATAAACAACAATCAAATTACGATAATCAAACAAAGCAGAAAAAATCGGAATCTTTTTGCGAGTCCCGCTAGTAAAAATCCTGCTCACCCGCTTCGGCAACGCCTCGACAACCGTCAAATGTTTATAACGGTCCGTTCAAGGAATGGGTAAAGTCAGCTTTTTCAATCCTTCATCAGCAATCATCGTAAAAATCTTCATCTCTGCTTCAGGATGAGAGTTCAATTCCTGTTGAATGAGATCTTTAAAGACTTCCAAAGCCCCTCCGGGATACAATCGACAATGCACAAAAGCAATTTTCATATCCTTACAATATGAAATCTATGCGTATTTTCAAGTATATTATAAAAACCGCATTCCTTTGCGAAAATTTTCTATTGACTTATTATTATTGATTCTGTATACTACAAAGTGAAAAAAATTAATAAATTTAAAAATAAAAAGTATGGAAAAAATTATTGAAAATTTGTACCAAAATTATGGAAAAACCAAGGATGAAGAGTTATGTACTATTCTCAAGAATATTACATTACTCCAATTCAATAAAAAACAAGAAGGAAATGGTTATTATTCGGTAAAAAAAGAAATTATTGAGGAAAAACTACTTAAGAAGCCACGAGGCTATTCCTTCAATTTCGACTTAGAACCAGATACAACAAACAAAATTGATTTATCTGGATATAAGAGTGAAAAAATCTTCTTTCTCATAAAATCGACCTCTTGTTTTCACGTGAAAGCGGACTTTGGCGAGGTTATTGACCAAATGTCTGAAGAGCAGAAACAAAAAGTAAAATTCCTTTGTGTGGATTTGGATTACCATGAAGCAATTCCAAATACAGAGGGTGAACACTTCATTGGGAGAGCATATTTGTTCTCATAGTGAAGTGAACTGTATGTTAAAATAGACATTTCTGAATTTTATCAGAGATGTTTTTTTTATTCAATATTCTTATACCTCTTTCACCGCCTCCGCAATCGATTTCGCCACTCCCCTCTCCAATGCTGATGGCAAAATATGCTCAACATCTGGATGCTGGATGAAGGAAGCTAACGCCTTTGCAGCAGCAATTTTATGTACATCTGTAATCTGCGACAATCTCGCGTCCAACGCCCCACGAAACACTCACGGAAACGCCAACACATTATTCACTTGATTGGGAAAATCACTACGTCAAGTCGCAACAATAAACGCTCCCGCAGCTTTCGCTTCATCAGGCATAATTTCCGGAGTCGGATTGGCAAGAGCAAAAATCACAGGATTTGGAGCCATACGACGAATATCATCAGCTTTCAAAAGCCCTCCCTTACTTACACCAATAAACACATCCGCCCCCACCAACGCATCTTGCAAAGTCCCACTCACATCGTGGAGATTGAAAGGAAGAAGCTCTTGTTTAAAAGGGTTTAAATCTGAGCGAGAAGAAGCAATCAGCCCTTTGGAGTCAGCGAATATAATATTGGTCGCTCCAGCTTGATGAAGCAATTTCCCGATAGCAATCGCCGCAGCTCCTGCACCACTAATCACGATATGTTGGTCGGACAAAGAAGCCGTTTTGAGCTGTAAAGCATTCATCAGTCCCGCAAGAACGACAATCGCCGTCCCGTGTTGGTCATCGTGAAAAACGGGAATATTCAGCCTTTTTTTCAGTTCTGTTTCGATATAGAAGCAGTTGGGAGCAGCAATATCTTCGAGGTTAATCCCGCCAAAAGTCGGAGCAATCGCTTCAACCGTGCGAATAATTTCATCGGGGTCTTGGGTCGAAAGCACCAACGGAACAGCGTCAACGCCTCCAAATTCCTTGAACAAAATCGCTTTCCCTTCCATCACGGGAAGCCCCGCCAATCCGCCAATATTTCCCAGTCCAAGTACCGCAGAACCATCACTAACAATCGCAATGGTATTGTGTTTTCGAGTGAGAGAAAAAGCTGACTCTTTATTTTTGGCTATCTCCAAACAAGGTGCGGCTACTCCGGGCGAGTAATACGTCGCCAAATCATCGTTAGTTTGAAGGGGAACTTTTGTGTGCATTTCAAGTTTTCCTTGGTATTTCTGATGCTCTTGCAGAGCAAGTTGTGCGTAATCCATATGCAAATCAATAGAGTAATAAATTAGGCAACTGCAACTTTACGGCGCTTATTTCAGTTAAAAGACGCAAGAGATAAAGCATATAATTTTTCTTTTATTTGCTGTATTCTTTCTCTTTCCTTTTTGTCCTCATTAAGAAGCCAAAGATTATAGCCATTCTGAAGATGAAGCCGTACATCTACGGAAGTCCCAAAAGAAGTGGCAATACGGACAGCCAATCTTGGAGTAATATTTTTTCTTCCTTTAATAATATTATTTACTTCAGCAGTTGTAATACCTAATAATTCTGCAAAGTATTTCTGCGACCATCCTCTTTCTTCAATTTCTCTTCAAATCAATTTCCCTGGATGGCTTACTTTTGGTACAAAGTTTGGGTCAATAGTGAGATTAGTCATAGTAATTATACATAAAAATATAAATCAAATTGTTATCAGAAGAAAAGACAGCTAATGAGGGTCAACCACCTCTTCAAGAATTAGGATAAGTTCAGGATTTGTCTCAATATCCATAATAAGTCTAAATTGCCTATCACATCTTATGGAATGTTTTCCTTTATACTTTCCTACTTTGTACTTTTCAAAATGATAAGATTTCACTTGATAAATGTCCTCTAGGCTTTTGATACCTTTCAAAAAGTATACAGCATCACGAAACCCTTGTTCTGTGTTTTTGGGGAACTTTGCAATTTTTCTATACTCATAAATATCAAGAAGTTCTCTTCATTTGCTGTTATTTTTGAATTCAACACGCATGAGTAAAAGAAGTAAGTAAAGCTGTAAGATATTCCTCTTATCTATTTTACAATATCCATTGTACATAATTTTTTATGAATTGCAAGAAAAAAATTATATATTTTGGAAGTCTTTATGAGAACAAAAACCATTCACGTTTGTAAAGAATATAATAATATACAACTCTTTAAAGGGTAGAAAAATCAATATCGAAACAATACGGAAATCCATGTTTTGCTAAATGACAAGGCTTAATAATATCATCTGTACAATTACCCACAAAATCATTAGTAGTGGCATCATACGTACAATTAGGATTATTATCAGCATTACACGCTGCAGCACCAGCTTCCAAATCTCCTTCTATAGCATTTATCCAATATCCTTTAGGTGAACATACACATAAATATCCACTTTTATATCTCATCAAGCCTACATTATCTGCAGTACATTTTGTACCTGTCGGAACTCCTCCAAATTTTACTGCACCTTTGGAATCAAAAACCACTTGTGGAGCATTAGTATTTATTCCTACTCCAGAAGTATTAACATAAAATGCATTTCCTATCGTAGGAGAAAAGCCATTGGGAGTTGTTGACCACACGAACGTATTGGAAATAGTATTTGGAATAGTCACATTTGCTCCAATAATCAGATTATTTTTTCCTCCTGCAATAGTATTATTTTTCATCCCCAAAATAATTCCTCCATAATTGGTATTTCCTTCTCCTCAGAGAATGAGACTCGCCTCCCCCGAAAGCGTATTTCACGAACCTCCCGCCAATAAACTATGAGTAGTAGTAGACATCAGGCGATTTCCATACCCTCCAAAAATAACTCCATTCGTTGCATTGGTTCAGATTTGATTGCCTTGCCCTCCTACAATTACGGCATTCTCAGCACGTACGATATTTCCACTTCCTCCTCCAACAAAGCTGGTAGCCTTATCTACCTGATTGGTTGTTCCTACTTGTACAGTACCTGAAGCAACCAATGTCCCTTCCAAAGTACCTGTAGAAGCATATCGTGAAGTTCCTCCTTTTTGTGTTCCCGACAAAAAGTTCAATTTCTCAATGTATTCAACAGTATTATCTACACCGACTATTGCCATATCAGGAATAGGACTTTGTGCCTGGGTTCCTAACGGCTGAAGTAAAAGTATTCCCCCTGCTCCTGCAAGCAAAAGAGATAAAAACAGAAAACACAAACTTGGTACACTACACCAAGAAGCTGTTTTTGTAGCAGAACGCTTTTGTTTTGAAGGTTTCATCTACAACACTCAGTAAAGATAAAAAAATTTTCGATTTCACTATACGAATATGCTACCCATTGTCAATTTTTTTTCAACTTTTTTTCCCCGTCGGAAAATTGTAATTCAAAATATACCACTAAGGCTAATCCTCCAGCAAACTACATCAACAAAACACATCCTATCCTACAAACGGCAACTTCACTCCCCAAAACATCACTAAATCTTTGAGAATAATCACCACTCCCAATAGTAACAACAAGTAAAAGAAAAACGCATTTACATATCCTTCATACTGAAAATACTTTTCTGGTTTCCAGCGAAAGAGAGCTTGTAAAATCACGCCAATTCCCCTCCCTCCATCCAAAGCAGGAATAGGAAGCAGATTGAAAATCGCTAATGCGAGAGAAATAATCCCCGCAAACGCCAAATACGCAATTCGTCCTCCACTCTGATAAAATAATGCTCCCATTTTTACCGCTCCCACCGGTCCTGCAAGTGAATTGAAGGCACTTTTTACCTTCTCTCTATTGAAGGAAAAGAGCGATGCTCATAAGGTTCCTAGAGCGTTAAATGTCAAATTTCGTTCAGCTTTTATCTCGTGAAGAGAAGCCAACATTGCTTGAGGGAGTCAAAATTGAATATCGTTTATTTCCAAGGTAGAATTTGGGGTCATCGCTATTCAGAGTTTGCAATCCGTATCAGGACAGGTAAAAGAAATTGTCTTACTTCCTGTGGTAGTATTGACAGTTAAGGTGGAGGCAGTAGAAGCAGTTCCCGCTTGGGTAAGAAGCGAAGAAAGATTTTCCATACTTACAGAGGCAACATTGACTTGCATAATCACATCCCCTGTCTGTAATCCGATACGTTCTGCTAAACTTTCAGGTAGGATTTTTTCTATCGCAACTCCTGGCTTGATTTCTCCGGTAGCAAATCCTGCTGATTGGAGGAAAGTGAGATGGGGAATGAGATAACTTTCAGAAGTCGGTTCATTGCTCAGTCCTAGCGGTTGCGTTCCGTGTCGAAACAGTAGCGTAAAAATTACTCGTGCCGTCAATACATTCATAGCTACTCCTCCCACAATAATAATCAGCTTTTTCCACAGTTTAGCAGTAATAAAACTATTTTTTGCATAAAATACTTCCGGATTGGCAGGGTCTTCACCTTCTAACGCACAAAATCCCCCGAGCGGAATTCGATTGAGCGTATAATTGGTTCCGGAGGCGTCTTTTCGAAAGGTGCAAATTTTGGGAGGCAATCCAATCCCAAATTCGTTGACTTTTACGCCGGTTTTTTTCGCTACTCGAAAATGTCCCAATTCGTGTAAAATAATCAGAAGCATAAAGAGGAGTATTCCTATAATGATAAGTAGAATTCACATTTTGTTAGAACAAGAGAATAAAAAAGCTGAATATGTTCAGAGCATACACATCAGCAAGGGAAAAACAAGGGATTATCCTGTACTTCCAATGCCTCCTTTCCCTCTTTCACTAGGAAATAAGATGTCAAACTGTTCATACATCACGCTATCCACCTGCATTTCCAGTCAAGGGACATCTCCACATCAGTACTGATGTTCTGCTCGCAAATAGGGGAAAAATTCCAATTGTGCCAATCTGGTATACGCAGGGATTTCAACCGTTTCGGCAGTGTAATTGTACAGCTGCATTAGATATTCTCCTCTGAAATCCGCATCAAATACCGCAACACTATTTGCCAACATCAAATGTGCTTTGGTAGGCAGGGAACTTCTGGCATACATTCTGCTTCCTCGTCCTTGAGGAAGAAACGTTTTGATACCTGTTCAGACTTTAGCTATTTGTCCAGCAGGCACCGTAAATGCTTCTTTACAGACGACGTCCCGACAAACCGAACCGGGCGTTCCTTTCGTAGGGAGCAGCTTTTCATCAAATGTACAAATCAAAATATTTTGCATAGATTAGGAAACAAGAGATAAATCCATATCGTTTCGAGAAACAACTTTGATAATACCGGGATAATGTTCCGCAGTATAGTCTTGGTTTCGTGGTTGGTCAAGAAGGAAACAGGGAATATGATGACGAGCAATATCACTCGCAAATTCCAAATTATCTTCCACCATTACTTGAATACCCTTTTGCATACAAAGCTGAGATTTGGGAATTTCGTGGTCAGTCAGATGATTGGAAAAGAGAATATCATCAAAAAGATTGGGAAAATGCTGATGAAGCCATTGCTTGGTTCTTTCTTTGAATACGGATACTCTTCCCGTTATCACTACTAACGTATGTCCTTGTGATTTCCACGTTTGTAAGGTTTCTTTTGCTCCGGGAAGAGGTGGAATATTCCGAAAATCATCAGAAGCAAACAGTTCATAAAATATTTGAAATGCAGCTTCTTTTGTTAATCCTAGTTTGGAAATTTGCCACAAATCATATGCTGTAATATCTTTCCTTTGGATATTTTTGGCAGTGAAGAAAGGCAATTGAAGGAGTTGTTTCATCGTATCACTAAGCACTTCATCACAATCTATTCCAATGAGCATTGATAAAAAATTTTATAAGTAAACAGAAAGGGAGTATAAGACTTTTTGATAGATTTACAAGGAGAAAAAGATTAGAGAAAATTATACTTCAAAATGCAATTGCTGATAAGTTGTTTTTTTGTTATTTACAAGGATACTTTGAAGTTTTTATAGAAACGTTACATATTATTTTATAAATGTGTTGACTTTCATAGGTAAATGTGTATTATGTTATTTCAGAAAAATGTTTTATTTATGATAATGTAGATGATGAGTCTGAATAGTTTGGCATATAATCTTATGGATGATATAGAATCAAATGATAATGGTGAAACTGAATTTTCTTTAGAAGATATTTTTGTGAATCCTGATGATAAAGAACGTTTAGAGAAGTTGTTAAAATCCAAACAAATTTTTTTAGCATATCAGCTTTTTTATAAAATATATACATCTTTTGAGAAAAATTTTATTAAACAAAATTTAACTAAAGGAGAAAAATTAGCTCCTAAAACAGATGAAGAATTACATACTATTTTTTCAGAAAATTTTTCGGATTTTCTTTTTGGACATGAGGGGATATTTTCACGATTGGAACAGACTATTGAGATGTATTTCCCAGAAATTGATCCGTTTGAAAAAGCATATCTTCAAGAAAAATTTAAGATGATTTATATTCCAACATCTGTAGAAGCATTTAATGAAAGTGTTTTGATAGTTAATGCTCCTAGTATTAATGAGTTAGCTACTTATTTGAAAAATAATCGACATTTATGGGGAATTCCTTCTATTATTTCCCATTTTATACAGCAATATGATGGAATAGCGAAAACAGCATTAGAAACATCTGTAGAGTCACATTTTAAACATCAGAAAGAGTCTTTGGAGAAAGAACATTCTACTACGAATATTAAAGTATATTTTAATAAAAATCATTATTGTACCAAAGAAAAGGTGAGACAATATTGTAGGGAATGTATTACGTATTCTTTTATTTATAGTGCTTGAGAGAAAATTTATAAAATAATACATAACCAGGGTACTCAAACTTTTTCTCGTAATGATGTTTTACTTTTTTATTTTCATTACCTTTATGAATTTGAACATTCAGATATAGAGATTCAAAAAGAGATTATATACTGATATATATATCAATATATTAATGATGTATTGTCTAATGCATTGGAAAACACAACAAAAAAATTGAATAAAAAAGCTGAATGAGTACCACCGTCAGTATTATGAAAAAAAGAACATCCTTTACCGGAAAATCAATGATTATCAGATGAAAGTTGATTATTGAAAACTTCTGATAGAAAATATCCAGACATACTTTTTACTATTGCAAATGGAGATGAGAAGTTTTTAAAGGAATTGAAGTATGATTATAAGAAAAAAAATGGAATATCTTATTTTACTTTACATAATAACTTTTCCACTAATGAAAAAATAGAAGAAATCATCAAACAATTATGGGAAGCTAGAATTCCTGTAATTCAAAGTCAAGAAGCAATTAAAAAGAATACTTCTGATGCATTAGTTCCTACTATAAAATGACCAATTGAACCACAAAAATTATCCTCTGAGCAATCCAATAAAGATGTGAGTCAATTTGATCAGTTTAAAAGAGCTCTCGATAATAAGCATAAAAATGCTGAAGAATTGGCTTCTATGCTTTATGAATTATGTACATTAACTGGAATAGATGTTCAAGATGATAGTACTAAACAGAAAGTTATTAGTAATTTTAAAGAATATGTGATATATTATTCTCATATTGTGAACATATTTGTGTCTAAATTGGATGCTTATTATAAACAATGATGTCCTTCGATATGCAAAGGAATAATAATAAAATTAAAAAAAGGTGCAAATTATAGTAAGATAGAATTAGGAAGATCCCATAGAATACTTTTAAAAGACTGAGAACAAGGAAGATACTTTGAAGGAGGTGGTATTCTCTCTCATTCTGAATATGAAAAATGCTTAATTGGATTGGGATTTACTATTAAAACCTAACTCTAAATAATCGTATCAGCTTCTCGGTTAATTTTGAAGCCTTTCGCATTCAAATGTAATTTGGTATACACAACATCCATAAAGTTTCTGACTTCTTTTCCTTTTAAAATAATGTTATATCTGTATTTCCCAAACATTTTATAAATCAGTGGTGGCGTGGAATAAATTTCCAATTCCTTCATTTGATATTTCTGAGCGAGATAGAGCAATTCTTTGTACAAGGTATCAACTTTAGCAAACACTTTCCCTTCAATCTCATTTTTGTACAAAATGACGCAAAGGTCACTATAAGGTGGATAATTATACGTTTTCCTAAAAGCATATTCTGTGTCATAAAATCCTTGTTTATCGAGTTTACAAGCATTTCTGATAGAATATTGATGAGGATTAAAAGACTGAACAATAAAATTTGGCGTAGTGTGTTTCTGAAACGTTTCGTACAGTAGCTGGAAGTTGCGTTCATTAGCATTATAATCTGGGATATTCAATCCAATATCAGCATTGAGAAAAATAATCAGGTCAAGCGGATAATTGATAAGAGGCTGAGAAAGCAAACTGGTTCAGATAAGCAGAGGTTTGGAAGATTGAGAAGCGGGAGGAAGTGAAGCGAGAAATTTCTGGATTTTGTTTGGAGAATTGACCGTTTCACTTTCAATAATGAGAGAAGAAGCTCAAAAAGCTGATTGCAACTTTTCTGCTACTTGTTGTGTTCCAATTCCAAAAGGAGCAATACGAGAACTTCAACATTTTTCGCAGGTGCGAGGCAATGTGTATTGAGTTTTACAAATATGACAAAGTCCTATCATTTCACCATTGAGCTGTTTATGGTAAGAAATAGCAACGGAGCATTTTTTACATTGAGGGACGTGCCCACAATCATAGCAAATCATCCCTGGGGAGTAGCCTTTTTTATTCACGATAATTCAGATTTTTTTTCCTTGTTTGAGGTAGGTAGTGATGGCTTGATTGGTCAATTCGGAAAAGTAATGGTCCAATTCTTTGGTCATATTTACTAGAAAGATGTTTTTATGGGGGTGGGAAAATTGTTCGTAGTTCATAGGATATTTCTATATGTAATTTTTCGTTACTCATCTTCAAGAGAAATTTCACTGCAAAATATTCACCTTGTTTTTCATCCAGAAACCTGTATCATATGGTAATCAATGTGATTTGACCTTTTCTTGTTAGAATTATTTTTTATTCTTTAATTACTTGATATGATAGGAGATTATTCATCCAAAAGTCGCCGTGAAATATGGGAACAACAACACCGTCCTGATACATATAGACCACGATTGTATCTTGATAATACAGAAATACTTGATAAATTTATTAATATATTGCCTCCTGAAAGTACAGTGTTAGATTATGGTTGCAGTGAGTGAAAAATTGCTGAATATCTATTTCAACATAGATTAAAGCTTACTTGTGCTGATATAGCAGAAAATGCATTAGAACTTACAAAACAGAGGATAAACTCTCCTCTACTAACAACACTTCAAGCTAATAGTCCTAATGATATATTAGACAGACAATTTGATGGAATTTTTTGCTGATGAGTATTACATCACATTTCGCCAGAAGAACGACCAAATTATATCCACACTTTTTATAGTATGCTCAAGCCTCACGGTGTATTACTTCTTACTTGACACAGCACTAAAACAGAAGATTTTGCAAATTGAACTCGCATTTCTCCAGCTACTTGATTTATTTCTCACGCTATTGATGAAATAGAACCATTGTTAACGCAAGAAGGATTTAGCATTAAAGAGAACTGATATATTGAAGGTAAAGAACCTAAAAGTCCTATGCAAAGATATTTAAAATATTTTCTTGCGACAAAATAATTGGTAAACAATCTATTATAGTGTCACATTTTGAAATAAACTACATTTTACAATATCAGAACAAGCAACATTTTCTATGCTACCTGTCTATTTTGCCTGATAAATAACGGCAAATGAATAGCTCACAGTACCAAAAAGAGGATAACCCACGTACAAAATGAAATCAGGTTATCGCGATAACGATACTCCCTTTGGTCAGCTACAGTATCTATCGCTTTTTTCTCACAAACCTGAATTTCAGCCTCCGTTTTGGGAGCGTCTACGTCCTCTTTATAGGTATATCCTTCTTGTGAACATTGAAGATACTGCCATTGCTGTTGGGCATAGGTTTGTGTATCCATCAACTGATACTGCAAAAGTTCATTTACCAACAATCCCGCAGAAATCGTAAATCCCAGCGTTGCCACCAACGAAATCACCAGCAAATACAAATTGAAAAAGTTTTTATGAGGCATAGCAAAGAGTAAAAAGATAAAAAATCCACCTAAAATAAGCACCGTACCACCAATAATCACTGTAATTGACATTTTGTACATCAAAAGAAATAAAAATCTATATCCAAAAATTTATTCAGCTTTTTTATTGAGTTTGAGAAAGTACGGAAAATGTGTCAAAAACAAAATAAGAAAGAGTACTAACCACGTCAATTGTGCAATCAAATCACTTGTGGAAAAGTACGCATAATCCAACAGCAAACATTCCAGCAAATGATGTACACAAAACCCAAACGCAATTGTCATTCCCAGCAGAGCCACCAGAGAAACAATAAGTAAATACAGCTTAAGTGGTGCATTTTCAGTTTTCATAGAGAAAGCAATAAGAGATAAACATTTGACTCGTCCCGGAGTCGAACCGGGATTACAGTCTTCGCAGGACTGTGTCCTATCCATTAAACGAACGAATCTTTGCTGAAAATATCCTATACAACATAATGTATCATAGTAAAAAGTGACCCAAAAAGCAAGTAAAAAATAAAAAAACTCCTCAAAAATTTGCATATTTTTTTTTTCTGAGTATACTTAGAGTATCAACTTTTTAGCTCTTATAACACAAAGATGAAAAAATTAGTTCTTTCCTTGAGTCTTTTCCTTGCTGGAACGGTAGGGATTTCCTCCGCAGTAAATATGGCAGGAATTGCAGAACTTCGAACAAATGCCTCTTTTGGGTACACTACACAAGATGTGATTACGGTACCTCTCATTACTCCTTCTTCCATCGGAATTGCGTCGCCCATACTCAAAGACATTGGCGGAGATGATATGACAATTTACAAATTGACTTACGGTCCTTATTTAATGGAAGATTTGGTAAATGCATCAGAAACTCTTTTAAAAGAAATCCAAGTTAAAACAGGAGTTGTCCAAGATGGACAAGTACATTTTTCTCTTGGACTTTCTGATGGACTCACAGGAGACAAAACTTATTACGCAATGATTACTCCTTTAGGTATTTATGATGAACCCGGGACTTCTTCAGCACAGATTTGTTTTAATCTTGCTCAAGAACGCTATGAAATAGGAAATGCCTGTCAAAACTTTGATAAACCACAAGAAGTAGAACATCCAGTTGCCACAACTTCCACAGAACCACTAACCGAAACAGCTCATACCGCAGCAAGTGCTCCTGTAAATATGTCGCTTGCCAATATTACGCATACTATAGACGGAAACACGATTAGCTTGAAATGGACAGCGTTAGAAGGAGGGGGAACAATTGATATTTTTGTCTTTGATTTCCGTCAAGAGAAATATATTCTTGCGGGGACTGTAAGAATGACCGATGAAAAATTTGACTACAAAATGACGTGGGACAATGAACATCTCTTTAGATTTGTACCACAAGCAGGAACAGAATTTACTTATACAGTAAACGCAGTCAGAGGGCCAGAACCGACTCCTCCAGCCCCTGTTATCGTGAAACCTCCCGTTACAGGACCTGTAGAAAATATGCTTGCAGTGTTGCTACTTTCTTTGCTGGTATACGGTGGATATAGATATTATACTAGGAAGTCTCGATAAGAAGTATTTACAATATTTGATGAGTTCTTTGCTACATTTTGAATTATAATTTTCCTTTCTGAAAAAAGTATTGCATAAAAAAATGAATTATATAGTATAGAATAAAATATTTTATTTATTTAAAAGAAGAAATAATGGTAGATGTATTTGATTATAAGAAAAAATATAAGGACTTATATTTCCCAAAAAATCAACCTATGCTGATTGAAGTTCCTGAAATAACCTTTGTCGCGGTTGAGGGAAAAGGAAATCCAAATGATGAAAATGGAGAATATCGTAAAGCTCTTGAATTATTGTATGGAATACAATATACCATAAAAATGAGCAAAAAAGGAAACAATATTCCCAACGGTTATTTTGATTATGTTGTACCACCGCTTGAAGGGTTGTGGTGGTTTGAAGACAATGTAAAAACCCGAACAAAAGATAAATCAAAATATAACTGGCTTTCAATAATCAGATTGCCGGAATATGTTACAAAGGACGTATTTCTATGGGCCTGTGATGAAGTAAAAAATAAAAAGAACATTGAAACGGGAAAAGCAAAATATATGAAAATAAAAGAAGGATTGTGTGTGCAGTGTATGCATATCGGATCATTTGATGAAGAAGCAAAGACATTAAAATTAATAGAAAAATATATCAAAGAAAATGACTTGATAAATGATTTGGCAAACGAAAAAAGGAAACATCACGAAATATATTTATCAGACCCAAGGAAAACAGAAAAAACAAAAATGAAAACGGTATTAAGAATACCCGTAAAAAGAAAATAGTTATTCCCATATCATTACTCTGACACCTTTTGTCTATCGTTATTGTTTAGTCACAGATATTATTCACGAAAATGTTTCTTCATTTAGTTTAAGATAAAAGGAAATCTTCAGATAACATTTTATATCAAACTATAACGTTCATTATTTGCTTTTTACATTATTTGATTATCTCTGGGGCATTTTGCTTGAAGATTAACCAATATAAGATTTTTCTAAAAACAATATTTAGGTGGAAGTAGGGTATCTTCCATAAACAGCCAATTATCCCAAAAAAGAGATCAAGATAATCCTAGATATTCTAAATCTATTTCTTTATATGCAGTGTCATAACATCATTGAAAGACTCGACCTTCCTCCATTCTTTCTCATTTAAATGTCTCCAAAGTATATATTGCACCATACCACTCAATTGCACCAAGATATTCTCCTTCTGGGATAATACGCATTGCTAAAAATAATTTTCCATTCTTTATCCACAAACTTACTGGTCAGTCTCCTACTGGAGGAAGAAGGAGATGATGTCGTTGTTGTTCTCCTATTTTCCTGATGAGTGCACCCGTGAAAATATTAACACTTCCTTGTTCTACGATTTGAAATGGTTTTTCCTTATCATTATTAATGCAAGGAATTCACGCTCAAAAATATCGCCCACATAATGCAAGCTGAAATGCTCCAAAACGATATATTTTTCTTCTCTTCATCGCTACCACATCATCTCCAAAGTGATAGGTTGTATTAGTATTGCTGGTATCTAATATCTCTATTTTTTCTTCAGTAGAAAGTTCATAAAATTGAGTTTCTTTAATGTTAGAGAACAAATCTTTCTGATGTAAGGTATCCGTAATATACGATGTTATTATTTCTTTCTGTAGATATTCCCTTTTTATGTCCTCTATATTTTTTATAAATTCCGTCTCATAATCAAATATTCTTTGTCTCCCATCGGTAATCATAAATGGAGTAAATAAATATGCTTCTTGGTTTGTTTGAAGTATTTCAGTTTGGCAACTATTATTTGAATATAGGTTTTTTATCATCATAAAAACTATTATTACAAGCAGAAACAGTGAAAAAATAAGGTAATTTTTCTTTTTCATTGAGTAGTTAGTTTAATAAAAAGTATCTGGGATTAGGGGTACGGTTTTAGTTTAGAAAATCAAGGTAAAATCGGATGAGAACCATCATACTACAAAATGCTGATTTCTTTTACATTGGTGGTAGGTTGCATTGTGATGTGGCAATATCGGTTATCTTTGTAAAATATTAATGCATCCACATCTCAACGCAAAGCTCTACAGTGGGAGGTGTCAGATTTTTCTATACTATGGGCAAAAACATAGTCTTTCTTCTTTTCATTTGCAAATCAGCTTTATTTCACTATGTATAACATATATTTAATGATATTTTTATTTTTTCACACGTTGATGGAAGACCTCAAAGCTTTTGAAAAATTCTTTGCCTATGAACTTACCTTTGAAGAAGACCCTGTGGATATCTTGAATGACATTTTGTTAAAAGCAAAAAAATATCTCGCTAGCGAAGAAATAGAAGCTATCGTCCAAGCCTATGAATTCACCAAAGAAGCCCATAAAGGAGTGCTGAGAAAATCCTGAGAACCCTATATCGTCCATCCACTCAAAGCCACCCAATTTTTGATGGAAATCAATCCCGACGCCATTTCTATCCAAGCTTGCATTTTGCACGACGTCATAGAAGATACCCAATATACCTATGCAGATATTGAACAACGCTTTGGAAAAGAAATCGCAGACATTTGCGAAGGACTCGTCAAAGTCTCGAAAGTAAGATATAAAGGAGAAGATAGAGGGTTGGAAACCATCAAAAAAACCTTCCTCGCAATGGCACAAGATTTGAGAGTAATTTTCATCAAATTGGCAGACCGTATCCACAATATCCAAACTCTCCAGTACCTTCCGGAAGAAAAGAAAACTAAAATCGCCCAAGAAACCCTCAAAGTGTATGCTCCTGTAGCTAAAAGATTAGGACTGTACGCCTATCAATTATATTTGGAAAATGGCTCATTTAGGATATTGTACCCAGAACGCTTTGAAGAAATTATGGAACATATCAGAAAATATTTTGGAGGAGGAGAAAAGTTTATTGATAAAGGGATAAAAATGCTGACTTCCATTCTCAAAAAAGAAGGACTTTCAGGCTTTACTATCCAAGGAAGAATTAAAAGCCCTTTCAGAATTTTTGAAAAAATGGAAAAGAAATACCATACTGATGACGTGGCAATGATTATGGATTTACTCGCTTTTAGAGTGATTACCGATAGTGTATCAGACTGTTATATGATTTTGGGAATTATCCATAAATATTACACCCCTCTTATCAAAAAGATTAAGGACTACATCGCTCTCCCCAAATTTAATGGTTACAAAAGTATTCATACCACCATCCTTGGAATGTTTCGCTTCCCGATAGAAATCCAAATCAGAACCCGAGCAATGGACAATATCGCAGAATATGGAGTGGCTGCTCATTATGCCTATGCAGAACACAATGCCTCTGTCAAAGCTTCTTCTACCCAAAATGACTGGATAAAAAGACTCCAATCCATCGTTGCAGAATACACCGAATCCTCAAACAAAGAAAACTTCAAAGACTCACTCAATATCGAGATTTTGGACAAAGCAATCTTTGTCTACACTCCCAAAGGAGACATCAAAGAACTCCCCCAAGGTTCTTCCATTTTGGACTTTGCGTTTAGTATCCATTCAGAAATCTGACTCAGATTTAAAAACGCTTTAGTCAACGGACAAATTAAACCACTCTCGTATATTCTCAAAACAGGAGATATCGTAAATATCAACACGTTTAAAAATAGATATTCTGCTGTAAAACACCGACTGGATTATCTCCATACTCCTTCCGCCAAAGGACAATTGGTAAAATACGTGAGAATTCAGGAAAGGGAAGCTCGTTTGGATGAAGCCATTGAAGGATTGAATGCCTATCTCAAAGCTCTAGGACTTCCTCAATTTCGTGGGGAAAAAGACCAAATCCAAAAACTTGGCGATGCTTTGGAAGTAGAAAAAAGAATTCTCTTGGTACTTGATAAACAAGAAACCTATGGAAACATCGTCAGAACTGCTTATCCAGAATTAACTAAAAATCTGCAAGACAAAACCGTAGTTTCTGACATTAGCACCCAACAGAAAGAGCTCCAAAAAAGCATTCAGACTTCTCTTTCTGTTCCGTGAGAAGAAGTTATTGTCGACAATGATAAATCGCTTCATTGTATCTTTTGTCCTGAATGCACGCCTCACGTGGGCGAGAAAATTATCGCCAAATCCAGCAAAGAAGGCATCAAAATTCACACTATGTTCTGTAAAGCACTCAAAACCATTTCCTATAGTTCTCTTTTGGAAGCCCATCGAAAATCCGAACCCCAAAGCAACACCTACACACTGCATATCCAGCTCCAATTTTTCAAAAACAAAATCACGATAGTAGATATTATTGCCTTATTTTCCACCTTTTCTATTCCGATTTTCAAATTTGAACTGAATAATGTAGATGAGGAAAAAATGCTGGCTACCATTGAAGGCGAGGTTTCCAATCCTGCAAAGCTTGCTTTTCTTTTCGCTGATTTACATAAAAATCATGCCTTTTTAGAAGTAATTTCCAAATCTATTACATAAAACCAAAACCTTGTTACCAAATATTAGGAAATTTCTGCAAAACAACCATTACTTCTTTAAAGGTATATAACTCTCCACATACACGGACTACAGCCAAAAATCCTATAAACATTACTCCCCCTTTCAGAGCAAAACTTGCAAATGCTGAAGTATCGCAAAGACATTTTTTCTGATTTCACGGTTGAGAGGAGCTGTATCATCTATCATAATGCCTGCTTTTTTTAGTGCAAGGAGATGGGAATGATACCAAAATTCCTCCGTTCCCGCATAGGTAGTTCCTCGCAAGAGTCTAGAAATAACCGTAGCTACTTCTGCCTTGGTAATCAATGCATTGGGAGAAAAAGCTGACTTTTCATCTCTTCCATTTGCCCAATAGCCCATCAATGCACGTTGACAAGACTGCATAATGGAGGTTTGGAGTTCAGGAATAGCTTGCTTGAGGTCGGAGAAAGCGGTACAGTCTCATTCCGTAAGTGGTCGACGAGAAGCATTTGTGAGCTGAATGAATGCAATAATAATATTTGCCATTTCTGCTCTGGAAAGATATTCATCAAGAGCGGAAGAAGTAGGAAGAAAAGGCTGAGGTGGTTCATTATCCGTCAGTTCAGGAGAAGAAGATGTCGCTCCTCATCCAAATGCAGAAGTCTCAGAAGAACTTGCAGATGGCGTGAATGATGGTGATGGTGTCGGTTGTACTGACGGTGTTGTATCTGTTGACGATGTTGGGTTTGTTGGTGGTATATTTGTCGTCTCTGTTGTGTCTGTTGGACTAGGAGCAATATTTGGAGTTGGAATGGTGGTATTATAATAGTCTAAACTCTCTACAAAGAGTGCGTCATCTACTTTGTTGATATAGGCAGTTGAAGTTGAAAGTGCGTCATCTACCTTGTTAACGTATGCAGTTGACGTTGAAAGTGGGTCTCCCGTAGCAAATTTTTCTCCTGTTGAAGTAATTGCTCCTGTTGAAGTAGTTGCTCCTGTAGAAACATTAGCTCCCGTTGAAATACTAGCTCCTGTTGAAGTAGTTGTTCCTGTTGAAACAGTTGCTCCTGTTGAAATAATCGTCCCTGTCGAAGCAGGAAGTTCGGGAAATGTTTTTCAGCTTTTTTCTGTTCAATTATCCTCTGCATATATCCAATTTACTTCTCCCACAAGTTGAGTTTTGGTTAAGTTCCACGCTCATGGAATAGCTGAAAGGTCAAACGTCCACGTTCCATTTCCTGTCCGAGTATGGGTCAAAAGATTACTGACGTCAATCTGCTCTCTTTTCTCTTCGCTCCCTCCTGTAAGCACTACCGTTCCCACTACATTACCTGTCGTCGGGGAAGAAGGGCTATAGCTAATGATTGCACAAACATTTTGATTGTATTTTCGGCTACTATTGACGCGAGAAGTAGTGAAGGTGGTGGAAGTATCCAAACAATTTCCCCATAAATCCACTCCAAAACTCTGAGAAGTCTGATAGTCAAAGAGGTCAGCATCTAGTGAAAAAAGGTTATTTCTATCCAATCCTAAATAGGTCAGATTTGGCATTCCTTGGAGATGTTCTTTGGTGATGGTGGTCAAACTATTTGCTTCCAAATGAAGATTTCCCAGTTTGGTTTGATGGATAAATGCATTGGGAGCAATCGTTCTGATTTGATTTCGGCTGACATTGAGTTCAGAAAGCTGAACAAGTCCAGAAAACATTGTTTCATCGATGCTCGTGAGTTGGTTAGTATTGAGTTCTAATGCTTGTAAATTACGAGCATTCCCTCCCTGAAATGCAATAATATTTGCAGTACTCAGTCCTTGGATGGTTTGGAGAGCTTCAGGATTAGCGAGGATGACTTCATAGGTTCCGCCTGTTGCATACACACAACTAAACGAATTTACAGTATGACAAACGAGCGTTCCTCCTCCACAGTCCACCAATAACGGAGTATCCGTATTATTTGTAGTAAACGTAATCGTTTTGGAAGTCTGAGCTGGCACGGTTCGTGTCCATTTCATTGCAGTTTCTGCTGAATGAGGAAGAAGAGGTGGAGTAGCAGCAAAGCTAACAGAAAGGGAGAGTATCCCCACTATCCCTGCAACTTTACTGATGGTCGTAAAAAAGTGATGCATTGTAGTAAATAAATGGTAATAAATAAAAAGCAAAAATACTTTACTTCTATTATACTGGGATGTCCTTTTTTTGCAAATTTATGAAGACTTTTTCTCTCTTGTGTTGTGAAGAGAATATAAGGGAAAGAAGGAAGAAAAAGCTGAAAGAAAAGGATGAAACATCAATAAAGAAGCAGTGAATAACATTATGAAGTAGGAGAAATGAGATGTAAGGCCTGTAATGCTTCCATCAGCTTTTTATTTTCTTTTCGAGCTGCTATCCCTTCGGGAGTATTGATAAGAATGGGAAGTGTCGCAAGCGTTATGTTTCCGTACTGGATATGGACTAAAGCAAGCCCGGTGGAAGCAGTACTTTGAAGAAAAAGTGTTCTTTCACCGTCCAATACTTGCATTTTTTCAGGGCTTAGCGTCAAAAGGCGTTCATCGCTCGTAAAAGTAAGAGGAGCAGAAAGAAATATTCATCAGCTTTTTTCTGCTATTTTTCTGAGAAAAAGCTGTTGAAAACTCTGTGTCTCCATAAATCCTCCCAAAAATCCCGTTAAAAGAATATCGTTTGCTAAAATATATACACGTTCTGTAGGAGAAAACGTAGCATATTCAGCCAAAGGCACCGTCGTTTCCAGAAAGACAATCGGGTCAATTGTTGCTGCTCTCACCTGTGCAAAACAGTTTCCTTCATTCACAATTTCATCAATACTTCCCTGACATCCCACCGGAAAAAATGGATGATTGGTATCCTGATTTTTTTCTATTTGAAAATGCAAATGGGGACCGGTAGCATTTCCTGTAGCTCCCACTTTTCCAATCGTTTCGCCTTCCTTGACCTGTTGTCCTACCTTTACGTCAATCTCAGAAAGATGGGCATAAGTGGTATACAACGTACTGCCATTTCGTTGATGTTTGATAACGATAACCTTTCCCCACTCCCCTCTCTGTTCTGCCACAATGACTTCACCATCCGCACTCACAACGACGGGAGTTCCTGTCGCTGTAGCAATATCTATCCCTTGATGAGAACCTCTCCCCACATCTCGCCTTTCAAAATACGTCCCCAACCGAAGCATAGAATAAATCTGGCGATAAAGCGGAATATTTTTGTAGGAAAAGTAATCAGCATTGCTAATTTTGGGCAGAGAAAACGTACAATCATGGTCTGTACAATTGGTGAGGGTGATAGTATGCAATGGATACGACCAAGCAAGCACTCCTTCAGAGCAGAGAAAGCCAAGCAATAACGCTCCAGCTACAGCAGAAAAAAAATGTTTCATTACTTCAAAGAAAAGAAATAAACAATGCTGAGTATAGAGGTTTTCCTTGAAAATGAAAGAGGAAATGTGTCTTTCTATTATTTACAATTCTTTTAATTTAAGAGTAAAGGATTATCTATTCATAGATATATCCTAATTGCTCATGTATCTGCATTTTTACGAGTAACCATTTTATAACGAGATTGTGTAGCGGTATTCCATCGATGAATAAAGAGTCATCTCTCGCGGTCAGATTTTCCTTCTCTAATACTTCAGAAGAAATGTAATTCATTAAACAAAGTTTCAAATCTTTTTTGCTCTGTAGAAGAAATCAAATTACCATACAATAGTTTCCTGCTAATCTCAGTAAGTTCTCTGTATTGAGCATTAGCATTTTCTTTGGTAAAAAGTGGTACAGTCTGCCGTTCCTTTTGCTGGATAAAACACTTTTTGCCATATTTATCATTTTCTCGTTGATTGACCATATACTGCCCCCTACGAGGATCAACATAAACTTTTCTTGGAAAATGATGGCCTTTAATTCAAAGAGCTTGTAAATCTGAACCTAATTGAAGGTCTTCACCAGCTATCAAAGTTCTATTAAATCCTCCTGCCCTTTTGTAATCTGATAACTTTACACCAAAAGAAGCTCCTGCAAAATAGAGATTATTATTTTTCTTTCTTCATTCCAACATAGCAAAAACAAACACTCTTTCAACAAGAAAAGCCCATTCATCTCCTTTCGCCTGTTTCTCATCATATCGTCTAATGTCTCAGCAGAGCCATCCATTGATGGTAGCTAATTTTTTCGCCATACCAATAATATAATGCTTATCTAATTTATAGGTGTCTGCATCTAAGCCAATAAGTTTGGGATTAGAAAGTTTTGTATAATCAATGCTATCAACAATAGCATCTATCATATCTGCTCTAATGGCTCAAAGTGTAGGTTTTTTATCATACAGATGACTAATTACCAGTATTCTTTTATCTTTTTTAGCATATGCTTTTACAGTAGTCAAGATTTCTTTATACGTTGTTTCTGAAAATACTTCACGAGGACCGTTGAGATAAATTATGGAAATGAAGTCTCCTTTTTGGTTAGCAATTGCATCAATGAGTTCTTTTCGTCTTTCTTCTCCTAGATAACAGGGAATACTAACGATAGCATCGGTGATAAGTAGTCAATTATTAGCAGAAATAATCTCTTCAGCTAGAGTGTATATTCTAATTTTATCTTCTATTGAAAGTGATGGTTTTAGTGATAATACATCCATTTCTTATGATAAGTGGGATAAATTATGGTTTCTTTTCAAGTTTAAATTTTGTTCTGTCTCCTTGCCATACATAAGACATTTTATACCTTGACTTTGTATTTATATTTCGCCACTTAGTGAAAAATTGAGAAGCAGTTTCTTCTTGAGTGGTAAATGGATATATATATCAATTTAATGAAGTTTCAAACTTTTGCTGTTCTATAGAAGAAATAAATTCTCCATTCAAAAGTTTTTTGCTTATTTCAGTAAGTTGTTTATATTCTGGCGTTGCCTGAGTTTTTACATCAAATAAAGGAATTGCTTTAAATTCTTTTGCTCCCCATTGACCGTGAAATCCAAATCCTTGATTCGTTGCATCTTGTCCTCTGCGAGGATCAACATAAATCTTTCTATGAAATCATTGTCATGTAATTCAGATATTTCAAAATGCTTCTTCCAATGCAGAATCTTCACCACCAGAAAAATTACCTTCATACATTTTTCCCTTGTTCGGATCTCTTTGAAATCCTCCTGTCCTATTGTAATCTGATAATTTAAAACCAAAAGTTGCTCCTGTTAAAGTTTTACTCCCTTCACTATGCATCCACGGTGTAATCTGAGATAACCATGCTCTTTCCAAAATAAAAGCCCATTCATCTCCTTTACTCTCTGCCACATCATATCGTCTTACGGACGAATGTAAAAATTTATTTGAAGTAATATCTAACTGTTTTTTCATTCCCATAATATAATTTTCATCCATTTTATAGGTATCTGCGTCTATCCCGATAAGTTTAGGGTCTGCTACTTTGGTATAATCAATGGTCTTTTTAATAGCATCTATCATATCTGCTCTAATGGTTCCCATTGGTATCACTTTTTCTTTTGTAGCTGTTCTTTTATTACTATATCCTTCTTCATCATTATAAAGATGGTCAATCACAATAATTCTCTTATCTTTCTTTGCTAGATTTTTTAACTTTGCAAGTTGTGTTTTATATTCTTTCTCAGAAAAAGTAGCATCTAGCCTATTACGAGGTCCATTAAAATAAATTATGGAAATAAAATTTCCTTTTTGATTTGAAATCGCATTTACCAAATCCTCCAATCTTTCTTCTTTCATATAACAAGGAGTAGTCGTAATTGCATCAGTAGCAATTTTCTCAAAATTATTTGCAGCTAAAATCTGAGCTGAAAGTTCTTGTACCCTTTTTTCAATAATATCATTTTTTCCCTCTACTTCTTCTTTGTATTTTCTCTTAGACTCATCAGGATGTCCAATCCATTGCCCATCTTTAAAAGCCCAACCATTTTCATCATAATCAGTATCTGTTAAACCATTAATATCTTTAACATTATCTGAGATTTCACCGAAAATAAAACCAGGCTGTTGCATAGCATTTTTCAACTCTGAAACTGTTTGCTGAGTTTGTCTAACGAACCGTTCTAAAGCTTTTCTTCTAGGAGTAGCTCCATAGTCAACTCCTTTTTTGTTTCGTCGCATAGGTATAAGGATTGGTGATAAAACTATGGTCTGGGAGACGGCATAGGACTTGGACTTGGTGAAGAATGGGGAGTTGCAGCAGCATCTAATTTGGAAGTATTGGAGAAGGTTGGAATAATTCGCGTTAATAATTTATTTCCAGCTTTCTGTCCTGCTTCTCCTGCAAGTTCACTCTTAATGGTAATCGTAGACTCCAAAAATCTTTGAGACTGGTCTCTAACAAGGTCTCCGGCAATACTCTGTGCTAAATCAGGTTTGATTGTAATAGTTCCCTGTCCTGCAATACTGGATACATCATAAGCTTTCAGACTTTGTTCTGTTGCTTCCAAAACTCTCATAATCTCCAAGTTTCCATTTTGAAACTTAGAAAAATCTGGATGTTTAGCAAGTTCTGCTGGAATTTGTTTGATTTGGTCGATTACACTAGATTGATCTGAAATATGCTGAAGTCTACTAACTTCTGAAATGACATCATTCATTTTATCTTGCCAATTAGTGAAGTTTCCAGGTCTCACTAATGTTGCATCGGTTCCACTCGCAGGATTGATGATAACTTCTTTAATCTGTCCCTGAATATTAGCAGTATCCAAACCATCTTTGGCTGTCGTAAAGATATTGTTGCTACCATCAGTCAGATTATGTCCTCCAAGACCTACTGTTTCTTTTCCTCCATCTACAGTCTGTGCCAAATGTTGTGCTTCGGTTCATTGAACTGCTTCTTTGGCGAACATTCCTGTTCCGAGAACTTTCTGTAATGCAGCACTAGTTGCAAAACTGATAGCTGCCGTAGTTAATCCTGATTTTACAGCTAATCTTTCTCTTTTGTTTCTAAAATTCCTCAATCTTTCATTATATTCCTGTTCTAATGCTCTGGTTGTAGTATCCACGCTTATCGTTTCTCCATTTAAAATGGCAGTAAAAGCAGGGTTTGCAATAGCTGCCCTATTTGCCAAGCCAACTCTGCCAGCTCATAAATCAATTGCTTTTTCCAAGCGACGCATCTCTTGTTCAGCCTGTGCTTCTGTTTGAGAAGAAAGAAAGTTTCTACCGTGTTGTCTAAACATCTCTGTCATTGCATAAGCTTGTATTAACAGAACATTGAGTTGATTTCTTTGCAATGGGGTGAAATTTTGAGTCAGTAATGCAGAAAGATTTGTCAATTCAGTAGCCAAGATATTTGTATCTTGTAAATCTTGTATGGTAGTTGCTTCATACTTACTGAGTTGACGTCTTGCTCTCATCCTCTGAAATCGATTTCATGTTCTAGCAACATCTCTCCAGTGTTGCATAGTAGCTTCTTCTGCTTGATGGTTCATTGCATTTCTTTTTTCATATTCGTCAACTTCTTTGGTATAGTGAGCTTTTTTCTTGAAGTAATTGGCACCTCCTATGAGTCCAGCGGAAGTTCCTGTGGAAATGAGTCCCCCTACACTAGCTCCCATTACCACTCCTCCAATTCCTGCGGTAGCAATTGCAGTTAATGCTGATGCTCCAATTATTCCCCCCATTGTCAATCGGCGATGTCTATCCATCCATTCCCCTACTCTAGTAGTCCGTGAATGATGACGACCAGTATTTTCTGGTCTGATTTCATATGCTCCTCTTCCTGTAGTAATCATATCAATCTGTAATCTAGCATTATTGATACAAAGTCTAGCACAACCATTGACATGACGAAGATATGTATCTAATCTTCCACGGTCTAATCTTTGTCCATCGCTTACCCCTGCTAAAAGCGTATCTAGTTGTGCTCTGAATACCGGGTCTCTACCAAAATTTCTTACATAAGCAGAAACTTGCTGATAAAGCTGAGTATAGCTAGTCTCAATAGGAGGAGTAGGATTAGGCTCATTATAATGATCAAACTGATATTGAAATGCATTATTCAAAGCACTATTAAGTTGTCTTTCTGCTCTTCGTGCATCTAACACTCTGAGAACATTAGTAGAAAAAAATCTTTCATCCATATTTCTTCCTCTGAAAGCAGGGTCTTGGGAAACGATATGATTAAATTGCTGTCTAAGTTCATCCTCTGTCATTGGAGGAACTCTATTTATATCAATATATTCACTTGCTATTCTATCTACTTCAGCCTGAAAAACCGGAGCTAAAGTAATGGTTTCTGTTACTAACGTTGCATCTCCTGCGTGACGATCAGCTGCCGCTGTCAATTCTTCATCATCAATTCCCATTGTAAATGGTCTAGGATTATTTCTCTCTGCTTCTAGTCTTCTCTGAACTTCCCTCCTGACTCTTCTATCTCTAGAAAAGAAATATCCTGCTCTACTAAAGACATTCCATTTGGAAGTAGCATTAAAGTTTCTTCTCATTTCACTCGCCACCTGAGTATAAATTTGATGTTCACGAAGACTCGTTACATCGGAAAGAACAACTCTTTCTGGAGCAATTGTTGGATTTGATGAATATGAGGGATTTGGTGAAAACGATGGTGACGGTGAAAACGATGGTGATGGTGAGAGTGATGGTGATGGCGAAAATGATGGTGATGGTGAGAGTGATGGTGATGGCGAAAATGATGGTGATGGTGAGAGTGATGGTGATGGTGAGAGTGATGGTGATGGTGAGAGTGATGGTGATGGTGAGAGTGATGGTGATGGTGAAAGTGATGGTGATGGTGAGAGTGATGGTGATGGTGAGAGTGATGGTGATGGTGAGAGTGATGGTGATGGTGAGAGTGATGGTGATGGTGAGAGTGATGGTGATATCCCCAATCCTATCATAAATACCTTCGTCAAGGCAACACTTGCTCCTGAAATTCAGCCTTTTACTCCTTTTAGCGCAGTAATCGGCAATGAAAAATCTATATCTTTAATTGCGTCTACCACATCAGATGAAAGTCCATCTTTTAAAGTAATCTGACATTTTACTTCTCCTCATGAATACATAAAAGTAAAAGTTCCAATAGTTGTGGGAATACCTGCAACATCCAGTACCATTGTTAAAGGTGCAGGAGTATCTCCTGATTTGATGATATATGATGGATCAGATTTTCCTGTTGCATCTACTAATTTGAGAGAAGATGGCTCTATATCTCTCGTTTGAAGAGTATAACTTTTATAATCTGTGGTAGTAGCTGTTTCAAATTCATTTTTCAAATCATATGTTTGATCAACTTTGGCACCAGTATAATTTAGATTTCCTTTGTTAATATCCCCTAATTTAGTATTCATATCTGCCAAAAGTTCATATTCTGGTGTAACCGCCTCTAATTCTTTCTTTACATTATAAATTCCTTTAAAACGATAAATTTCTTTCTCTTGAACTTCTTTTTTTATCTTCTGAGTTAAATCAGTAGCTTGTGCAGAATTAATCAATCCTTTTTCTGCTAAATCATAAATACGATATAAATATAATGCAATACGAATTGCTATTTCTCTCTGAGTATCAGGTTGAGTATACAATTTACTACTTTGAATAAGAAAAGGATTATTATTTTTACGAACATTTTTTACGAAACCAGAAAGTTCAGTATCAATATTCATTGTAGTAGCATTCAACACTTTTGAAATATCGGTAGTTCCAATATTTTTCTTCACATCTGACATATCTAAACTTTTTCCTCCAAAAAGTGTCCAAGTTTTCTTTACTACATCTAAATGCTGAAAGTCTTTTAATGTATCTAAGACAAGCGTTTGCAGAGTATCCTTTTCAGTAGTAGGCAAAGCAGGTACTACCTTTTTATAAAAAGTTGTATTCCATAGTTCCTTTATGCCATCATTCGTTGTAAAATCTATCACCCCTTTTCCCAAATTCTTCTCAAAAAGTTGCTTTTTCTCTATAAGTTTTATTTTTAATGCTAAAAGTTTTGTTTCATCATCATTTCCCTCTGCAATTTCTGTTTTTAGTAGATTAAAAATTTCTTGCTTTTTCTCAGCAACCACATCAGCACTATTACGAAGACCAGTTTTAGCATTAATATCTGAAATAATTCAATCTAAACTGGGATTTGGTTTGTTTAACATCTTATTTATATAAATCATCTAAAAATGGTGTGTGAATTTTCCTACTTAATTATATCCTAAACTTCCAAAATAAGCAAAAATCTGATACAAAATCAGACTTTTCATACTTGACTTATTTTAAAAATATTATACAGAAAATCAAAAATTTGTTGTTAATAAAGACCTTGTTGATTCAAAAGGAGACATCCTTTTTTTGGCTGAACTAAGAAATTGTTGCGTAATCGTTTCATTCTGCAATAACGCACGTCTTTCTCTTATATCTGTAATAATTACTCTATGAGTATCATTAATATTTGTTTCATTCATTATTACACCACCTTTCTGTTGATAAGGACCCTGTCCCCATCTAGATCTTCTTCTATTACGACCTCAAATCTTTCCTGCTTGCCTGCCTGCTAACGCAGTAGCTCCTATTGCTCCTGTTGCACTACCAACATTTCCCCAATTCAAAGACCAAGGTAAAGCTCCTAGTGCACCACCTACTGCCGCACCTCACAAAGCAGCTGTTCCTACACTATTGGCTACTATTTTTCCTGTTCTTACACGCCTCAATTCTCTATCATAAGGTGCTCTATCGTGTGCTTCCACATAAGAGAATTCTTGAGTTGACCCATCAAAGAAATAGAGTCTTCCCGTCTGTCGGTCAGTTGCAGAAAGGAGTGAATTATCATTAGCAATTTTTCTATTTTGGGTAATTCAACTAGCTCCCGTCAACATTTGTTCATTTACTGTAGCTAGAATATCTAGACTAATGCCATCAAAAATTCTTCCCTTTCTGCGTTTTCTTTTATTGATAATACTTGGTAATGAAGAAGGACCATATGTTTTCCCTTCATACGTTAGCGTAAATTTATTGTTTGCATATGCAATACTAGCTCATGTATTGCCTCCAGTAGCAGTAGTGACAGGTACAGGACCCCAAGCAAATTTTCTTGTAGTTCCAAGATTTGCTAAAAAGTTCATTGGGTCTTTCCAGAGATGAATATTCAAGTTTGCTTTGAATTTATCACTACTAAATCGTCTATTGGTCATCACTCTCCTATAACTCTGATACTTTTGGTTCATAGCTTGCGTAAAATGGTTCATTACATCAGTCAAATTATGTTCTAGACTATATCCATTGGTATTTCGATTGGTAGTAGGAGCAAAATGCTGATTATAATCAAAAATCGTTTCAATATGTTGCCTTCTAGCTCCCGTATGTATATCTATTTCTAATTCATTTGTAGCTAATGTAATATTTCCATTGTCCGCTATCTGTAAAGTGTGGGTAATATCAGCATTATGATGATTCTGATAAGAAAGAGGGATATTTTTATCTTTAGCCATCTGCACTACTGACCTAATAACATTATAAGCAATATGAAGTCTTTCTTTTCCAAAAGGGATTTGTTGATTTTGAAGGACTGCTTGTATCAATTCCATTGGACTTGCTGCAGACATTTTTAAAGGATATTGCTGTGACCCAGGGATATTAGTTCACCATACTTCTAATGTCATTTTTTTGGCTGAAACTACATTTACTTTCATATTATAGGTTATAGATTGCGGTGTTTCATTTTCTCCACGTAACGTAAGAGTTTGGTCTTGTGGGAGCGTTGTGGTATCTTTTGCAAAAAAACTTAAGTAATTATAATCATTTGCACCAAAACGAACCCATCATCTTCCTGGACCTATTTTAAATCTCCTCTGATTTTCTTTAGCCAGTCCGCGATTGTTCATATCTTGATTGACTCTTCCATCACCAAAATCATCAACCTGACTTCTATTTATAGTATCTATAAAATTATCAAAATTTGCCATCAAAAATCTACGATTATGATAATTATTATCTGGACGATCAATGACTTCTGAAAATCTATGACGCATTCGTTGACCAATTTCTTCTCTATGAATTGCATGAATAGCAGTAGTAAAATCAGCTACACTTCTATTAGCTCTAGGATGAGTTCTCAATATTTCATCTCTACGAGCATCTGAAGCAAACCAACATGTAAATCTATTGAAATCTACAAAATGTGCTTCACGATTAAAATTATTCCAATGTGGTTGTCCAATATATCTCGCTCTCAAAAAATCAAAACAAGCTTGTCTTTTTTCTGGAGTATCCAATAAAGCAGCTTTCGTAGGACTAAGTCTTTGCAATGTAGCAAAAATCATCTCTTGTTCTATACTTTCGTGGTCATTAGTCCATTGATGTTGTATTTCATGATGCAACACTCCAGCTCCCATATTGTTATAATCTATGATAGCTTGTTCACGTTGATTAACATTTAATGCTCCAATTCATGGAAGATTGATGGTAATATTTTTATCTTTGTAAAGATTTAACCCGTGAATTTGTGTAGTAGCTCTTACTGCTAAATCTAATGTTGTAAAATCAGTATCTGGCGGATTGATGACAAAACCTGCAATAATTAATTGTCCTGTGTCTCTATTAAAGGTTATTCCTGTCAACGTATGAGTTACTCCATTATGCGTATACGTATAACGACCTGTTCCATCAGGTCTCAAAACAGTAGTACCATCTCTCATCACTAAATCATACGACCTCGTTCAAAATCCCACAACATCAAAATTTGTACTCAAATCTCTGTTAGCATTGCTGGTATCAAACGTATGCACTGCTCCTACAGGTGTAGTTTCCAAATTAGTTGCTACGGTATAAATTTGATTGTATTCACTATAACGATGTACACGATGTAAGGTATTATGTAATCTTACTCCAGGTAAAGTACTAGCAATCTGTCCTCTTCTTAAATTAACATTAGGATTTTGAGGACCAGCTGCCAACCTAGCTTCTTCATCAGTAAGCCCCGTAATTTCTGCATCTATTACTTGCTCTGCAATATTTCCTCCTCCTCATCATCAAGACACTAACTTATTACGAATAGTTCCTAATGCTGCCATTACTTCCGTATCTACAGGAATAATGTCATTTACTACAGAAGCTAATTTAAGATTGGTCTCTATAATAATATTTTTTAATTGTGCAAAACTTTCCAAATTTTGAGAGATGGTATCTGCTCTACGAATAATTTCTTCTTTAGTAGCCATTTCAACAAATTTATCCAAATAAAATATTTTCCTCACTCCATTATACTCCAAACCCTCCCAAAAGTCAAAAAAAAGCAGACTTTTTTTCTGATGAGTATCATAAACTACAATGAAGATACTTTCCATTTTCCTCTTCATCTGGATGTTCTAACCTTTTAAAAGATATTTTTTGATAGCATCTGTGTGCATATGATACTTGAGTATGGAAATGGAAGTAGACAATACAATGAAGTATGGAAAGGCTTATCAGAATACTGATGATTTCATCAATGACCTCGTAGCTGATGAAAAAATTTTCTCTAATCAATCTTCCTTTGAAAAACTTTTTCATTTCCGTATACCTACTCACGATAAACAATACAAATCTCCTGTAATCTTCTGAAATCTTTTTACCTCTCCTGAAATCATCTGTACTATGGACATCAAAGGCTACATCTCCTCACAGCTCAATGAAGAACAAACCAAAGCAGCTCTACATACTGATACTGCTTCGCTCATTATCGCGGGAGCAGGAAGTGGGAAAACGAGAGTACTTACCTACAAAATCGCTTATCTCCTTCGAGGACTCAATGTCCCTGTTTCTCGTATTCTCGCCGTTACGTTCACCAATAAAGCAGCCAATGAGATGAAAGAAAGACTGATACAAATTAGCGAGGAAATCCCTTCCGCCGTGGGACAAACCACCTTATCAGGGGAAAACACCACACAAGCACACATTGTGTCCTCCTCTGATAATGCTACCGATGACCTCTCCGACTTCATTTCTGCGATGGAACAGTCCAAACCAGCTTCACCTTCAGCTTTTTCTCTCCGTACTTCTGACCTTAAATGGATTGGAACGTTTCATTCCATTTTCCTCAAAATCCTCAAAGAAGACATTGATAAACTCGGGATGAAATACAACAAAAATTTCTGAATTCTGGATATGGGAGATAGTGCAACCCTTATGAGAGAACTGCTCAAAAGGCTGAATTTAAGTGACGTTTTCAAACCAAACGAAGTTAAAGGCTTTATCTCTAAACAAAAAAATAACGGAATGTTGCCTTCAGATTTTTTAAAAGGTGTAGAAAGCAGTTATGACGCTTCAATGGGGAAAGTCTATGAAGAATACCAAAAGACTTTGGAAACAACCAATTCACTAGATTTCGATGATTTGCTCTTGCTTCCGTATTTACTGTTCACCAAACAGCAAGATGTGTTACGTAAACGGCAAAACCATTTTGATTACGTGCTGGTGGATGAGGCACAAGACACCAATCGAATTCAGTTTGAATTGATGAAGCTGATGACTGGTGGCGGTGCGAATATCACCTTGATTGGTGATGATTTTCAGAGTATTTATGGGCGACGTGGAGCGTTGATGGAAAATTTCCTCAATGTGAAGAGATACCGACCCGATATCCAGATGTTCAAATTGCAAATCAATTACCGTTCCAAACCCCACATTGTGCAGGCAGGAAATGCGGTGATTAAGCATAATGTAAACCAATACGAAAAAAACATTGTCGCTCATAGAGAAGGAAACGACAAAATCACTATTTTTTCTCACAATAGCGATATTGACGAGGCAGCAAATACTGTTGAACTAATAAAGAAAATGAAGAATGCTGGAAAGCTGACTTCTCGAGGACAGGTAGCGATTTTATATAGGACGAATTCCCAATCCAGCATTTTTGAAAATATGTTTATCCAAGAAGGTATTCCTTACAAAATTTGGGGAGCATTTAAGTTCTTTGAGAGAAAAGAAATCAAAGATATTTTGGCGTATTTAAAGTATTTTCTTAATCCTCTGGACAATGTCGCTCTCAAAAGGATTATCAATACCCCCAATAGAAAAATCTGAGAAACCACCTTTGAAAAAATCGCTGAATATTCCCTGCAACACAATGTTTCTATTTATGAAACCATTGCACAAATGCGAAAAGGAGAAATCCCTCCAGAAGAGCTAAAAATCACGCCTCAAGCGATGAGCGGAGTCAAAACGTTTATGTTGCTCGTAGAAGCTCTCAATAACGAGCTACCCAATGCTACTCCCTCAGATTTTATTGAACTGTTGGTAAAACAAATTCATTACCGCGACCACCTCGTCAAAGAAGAAGGAGGCGAACAGCAAGCAGACGAGAAATACGAAAACATTGGACAACTTATCAATATGGCAAGTAAATATATCGAAAAAGGAGAAGAAACGCTGAGACAATTTATGGAGGAAGTATCGTTGCTTTCAGATGTCGCGGAAAATGAGCAGGGAGATATTGATGCAGTGAAATTGATGACGGTACATTCCAGTAAGGGACTAGAATTTCCGATGGTGTTTGTGGTGGGTTTGGAAGATAATATGTTTCCGCTTTCCAATGCAATGTTGGAGCCACAGCTTTTGGAAGAGGAAAGAAGGCTGATGTATGTTGCCGTTACGAGAGCAAAGGATGCTTTATTTCTTTCTTGTGCTGCATCCAGAATGACGCGAGGACAAACGAAAATGAACCCTCCTAGCAGATTTTTGGCTGAACTTCCCCCAGAGCTGGTAAAAAGTTATGATTTAGCAGGAGGAACAGAAAAAGAAAGCTGACCTTCGATTTCGGAAGGCGATACGGTGAAGCATAAGTTATTTGGAACGGGATATGTTTTGGAAGTGTGGAGCAATATGGCGATTGTGAAGTTTCATAATCCAAAGTTTGGACTCAGAAAAGTGGAATTGAGGTTTTTGGAAGAGTTTCAATACAAATAAAAAACACTTAAATGTTATTAAAATCATATATTTATTATTATTCTAACAATAAGTCAAAGGGAAAAAGAGGGAGAAACGTATAAAAAGTTTGCAAATATAAAAAAAATTCTTATTATAAAGGTAATTTTATTTACTACATTATTTCAATGACACAACCACAAGATCCTGTATCAACGCAAAATCCTCAGTGAACAGGACAACCAATGATGAATACTGTTCCTCCTACTTCTGTTCCCACAGTGCAATTAGTTCCAGAGAATACAGTTTCAGAAGTTCCCGTGCAACCAGTTCCAGAAAATGCTCCAGCTGTTTCTGCTCAAACTGTCTCTGTACAGCCCACTGCTTCACAAGAAAAAGGATTTCTAGATACGATGATTGATAAAGGAGCAAGTACCATTGCTTCTATGACGGGGCAACCTGACCCTTTTACAGGACAAGGAGGGACACCGTCTGCTACTTTGTCAGCTACAGAGGCTCAACCTGCACCTTCTGCATCAGGTTTTTTTGGAAAATTGCGATGAGGAGCTAAAAATTTATTTTCTACAGCAGCAAATATAGCAGGAAAAGGTATCCAAACCTGAGCAAATGTTGTGGGAGGAGTAGCTCAAACAGCGGTACAAACCGGTTCTGCTTTAGGACAAGGAATGGGAAATGCTATTCAAAATAATCAGGATGGAAATTTTTTGCAAAATGCAATGGGGGCAATAACTGATGTTGCTAAAACTACCGTTTCTGCTGGTACGCAAGCTGTTAGCGGAGTAGTAGATGCAGGAAAAACCACCGTGAGTGGAGTAGTAGACGCAGGGAAAGATACTATGGGAGCAGTAGCTTCAAATATTCCAGGACAATTGGGAGGTAATATGCTTCAATGAGCTGTGAATACTATTGGCGGGCTTGCAGACCAAGCAGTAAATGTTACGCAAACTTTCACAGACCAAGCAGTAAATGTAGGAACTGGAGCTTTGGGAACTGTAGAAAAATTGGGAACATCTGCTGTAGGAAAAGTAAGTAATGTGGTAGGGACAGCTACAGACAAAATTAGTGAAGTGGGAGGGAATGTTTTTGGGCAAGCAACAGATTTAGTACAAAATATTCAAAAACCTGAAGAAGGAGTACAAGAAGGTGAAATGCAACAACCGGTATACGCTGAAGGACAAATTGTTCCACCCGTTGAACCATCTGTTGCTACTGTTCCTCCTGCTTCTGATGCCTCTGTTGCTTCTGATATTCCTTGAGAACCAGTAAACCCAGCTATATAATAGTGATTAAACGTTACATATTTATTCCTTTATAGGCAAAAAGAATGCGAAAAAAGCTGATTGTGATGTTTCTTTCTCTAGTGCTTGTCTTTCAGCATTCTTTTTCTTTTGCTCAATCAACGTCATCAAGTCCAGAAAATGATGTCTGTGGTGCTCCGGCTCCTATGATGTTATTGTATCAGCAGTTTCAAAGTGAAATGGCATCTGCCCTGTTGGGGGGAGGTTTGGGAGAAAAAATTTTTGAGGCTACGGTGAGTCCTTGGGGACTATTTACTTCTAAGGTGCTTCGTTTGCCTACTACTGATAATAGTGTAGCGGATTCTCTGCTCACTTCTCTGTGGAATAATGTAAGAAGATTGGGACAGGCAAGCCTAACTACAGTTGCTCTTTTGACGTTGTCAGCATTGTCGGTCGGCTCTTCCAATTTAGAAGGATTAAGTATTTTGTGGCAGGATAGAGTGATTGTGCGTGAATGGAAAACCCTTTTGCAGATAGAAACTAAACTTTCACAAATTGCTTATCATTTGGGGAAACAGGCAAATATTGTAGCTCAGTTGGAGAATACTAATAATTTAAAACGCATTCTGGAAAAATATCAGGAAGCGGGATTATTTACAGGAGTGGCAGGAAGTTCTAATGCTTCGTATTTTGATATTCTCTCTCAACTGGCGATAATGAATAGTGCAATGAAGATTTTTATTTCTACAACTGCTACAGCAGGATTATCTGCTTATCATTCAGAAAAACTCTTTAATGTGCAATTTGCATCAGGAGCATATACTCAGCTAAAAAATGATTATCGTTCTGTGAGAACACCGTATTCTGCGTGTAGTGAAGTTTTTGATAATTTAGCTTCTAATGCAAAAAAAGCAGTGGGTGGAGTTGGTACTGCGACAAAGGACTCGTGAAAAATTATTACAGACGCTTCTAATAAATTAAAACAAGCATTTGGGGACACGATGACCCATATTATTAGAAAAGGGAAAGCAGAAGAATATTTTTCTCCTGAAGAATTAGCACAAGTGGGAAGTATTTGTGGAATAGACAATATTGCGACTATGACACAAAAACAGATGCTAGGATGTGAGGTTAAACTAAAATTAGCGTCTGCTAAATCGTCTCTGAAAAAAACTTGGAATGACACTAAAAAAGCCTTTCAAAGCACAAGAATGGTAAAAAAAGTTGATGAAGATACTAACATACCTGAGCCACCACAACAATCACAAAAAACTGTAGGAGAAATGTATGTTGATGCCTCCTTAGAAGAAGCGTTTGGAAATTCTTTTAGTACGGTTTCAACGGTGTATGAAGAGATGCAAGGAGATTTGATAGCTATGGAATTTTCGGTTTCTCTTTTTAGCAGTTTGCTCCAACAAATTGATGAATTGGAAGGTAAAGTAATTGGAGCAAATGGTAGTGGACTTATCAAGGTACTTAATGATATTTGTACCTATCAGTGTGCCAATAAATGAAAATAATGCTGATAATAGAGCTTTTTATTTCTCTTGATTATGTGAATGTGGAAAAAATTACTTTGTGTAGGAATATGTATCTGTTGTGGTGGAACGGTGCGAGGAGCAGACGATATTTCTTCTCCAAAGACAAATTTGGCAACTATGTATAGCTTCCCTATCACAAGTCCTGATAAAACTACCATCATCAGGAGATATTGTTGGGGAATGCTTTCCACTACTCCTTCGGAAGGTCAACTGGTTTGGAACTTGGGAAGTAGTTCTTTTAGTTCCAGAAATGCTCTTTTTGTGCGTGCATTGTGTCACGCTTGGAACCCAGAACCTTTGACGGAAAGCTTAGTAGATAAGGTGTTTCAAAAAGATTTTGTAAAAAAACTGTCCTTACAGCAGTATCAAGATAAAGACGATGTGTGTATAGTAGGTGCAAAACAATATTTATGTGATATTTCTCGTTATAGTTTTGCTATTTTTCGTGCATTGATGAGTGATATTTTTAAAATTAAATGGGCACACGCAGTGTTTGTGGATGCTGATAGTAAGTTTCAGGAAAAAAATAAAAGGATTGCGAATATTTTTAAGACATATTTTCTTCTAAATGAGTCAGATGAGTCTGTATATCAAAAGAAATTCCCCAAAACCTCGGCAATGATTGATAATCAACAAAAACAATTTCGTAAATATCTACAGTCTTTAACGATGTTGGACAATGAAGCCTTGTTGAAAGCATCAGCCTTTTGCACTTCCGAAACTCCGATTTGAAATGGGGCTCAATGGTGTGGTTTACATATGTCGGGTGATAAAGGAATGAATGAACATTTTTTGTTTCTTTTGGCAAATGAATATCTCAATTATCGTATCTTTATTGATTATTATACTCATCAACTTAGGAAAGGGATTACCTCTTCTTATCCTGATGATGGCGAAAAACAAGCACCATATTTAAATGAACTGCAGTCGTTAGCTTTTCAGAGAGAGTTATTTGAGTCATCTCTTCAGACGGCACTCAAGGATTTTCAAGACTTTGTGACAACGTATCCCTTACATATTGGATTGGTTGTATACCAAGAAAGACTGCTACAATTTAGAGATACGATAGTGAAAGTAGTTCCTTATTTTTATAATTTATATGAAAAACTTAGAAATGTCCAAAATGCCAAAAACTAAAAAAAAGCTGATGTTCTTTGTTCTTGTAGGATTACTGATGATGGTAAGTCAGACTTTTGCTGGTTTTTTTAAAGGAGATATCAATTGGTGAGGAGCAGATGTTGATATAGGATTGTGAATTTCTAATGCATTGACCAATTATTTAGCTACCAAAGAACAAAATGCTTACCTCAAACAAGCATATAGTGCAGACTTTAGTAAAAATCCCTTTGAAACTGCGATGGAAAGTGTCTCACTCTTGAGGAATGAACCGGTAGTAGCAGGCATTCAATACATTAAAGCTCAATTACAAAAGCAAAGTTGCTCTTTATCACAGAGAAATATTGTGACTATTGTATCATATTTTCGTCCAGATTTTTCTGCTCTTTTTTCTTCACAATTGATACAAAATACCAATAAAACTCCTTCTCTGGTGATAGATAAAGCCACAGCATTTAAAGCTTGTCAGAAATTTAATGAATGTTTCCCTCCAAATACTTATAAAGCTGATGGTGACATATGGAATATGTGTGAAAAATTTTTTACCAATTGGTACGCAGAAGGACTCAAAGAAAAAACTCGTAGTCAGGCAATTGACACGGTACAAATGGGAGAAGATAAATATTGGAATAGTTCATTGGAAGACTCTCCTTATGATGTGATGTATGATATTAGTGCCGTATCCAAGGTCTTATTTGAAAGTGTGCAAGCACCGGTAGAGATGGCGTTTTATCATTATCCCAATTTCTCTGCTTCACAAGGAGGAAAGGGAGTTGCGGGGGGACAATGAGGCTCTTCTGCTTCTCCTTCTTCTCAAACGAAACAGACAACTACAACTAGTACTAGTACGTTATGAACAGGTATTGTGATAACGGGAGCTATGGAGTGAGCTATTAAAGGAATGTTTGTAGGAAAACAAACAGCTTTTTCTGGCTTTTTTACTGTAGTATTGACGGGAGGAGAAGTTAGTGCTAGAACCACCTTTCCTTTCATTACAGGATATTTAAATGGACCGTTATCAGGTATATTTACGGGAAAAATTGTAGAACATACACTTGTAATTACCGGGACATTTGTGGGAAGCTTTACAGGGTTTGGAACAGAGTTTACGGGAGATTTCTTGGGGACACTCACCGGAAATGTAAAAGCTCTTCCTTCTCGTTCTGCATTAAGTTTTACGTGGTCATTTGTTTCTTCATATTCCAAGGTAGCTGAACCTTCTACCAGTCAAGAGCCAACTCCTCCTAGAACCGTTGAACCAGGGAATGAAGGAGCATTTGATGAAGAAATAGAAGATTTTTTGAATGGCATTTCTTATAATTCGGAAACTACGTTATTTGGAGGAAATATGTGTATAGGAACGGCAGATGAACCTTGAAATATAGATGATACAACGCCGCCTTCATCTGATGCTCCTACGTCTAATGAGATTACTGATGAAGAATTAGAAGCATATATAGAAGAGTTATCGGATGCAATAGATGATTATTTAGAAGTTCCTGAAGAGATAAAAAAGCCTAATGAGCCACAAACTTCCGATGAAGCTACTTCAATATTTACTGATACAGGTGCACTTCAGCAGGCAGTAGAAAAAGTAAAAAGTTGTTTCTCTGATTGTGATGGATTGGTATTGGATAAAAGATTAGCTTGTAAAGTAATGTGTGCCTGTGGTAATCGGGACTCTAAAGTATTTGACCCTCAGAAAACTCCAGGGTTATGACCTATTCTAAGAGTGAAATTTTGTACGGTTCCGGTGACGGCGAAAGATTTTTCGCCTAAAGGAAAAGTTGTCTATAGTATTGAGGAAAGCCTAAAAGAAATTTATGGGGTAGTAGATACCTTGGAAAAAGGAGGAGAATTGGGTACCTATGAAAAGCAGAAAGAATTTATGGATAGTTCTACCAAAGGTATGGATTTTGGTAAAATGATAGCGTTTACCTTTAGTCAGTCTACCAAGACGCATGTTTCTAAATCATCTGCATATTTTCGTAAACAAGTAGCTGAAGAGTATAATACAAAACTCAAAGAAACATTAGGAGTTGCTGCTCCTTTAAATAATCCCGTAAGTCGTAATAGGTACACGGTAGCTGTTGACCGTCAAGCAGAGGCATTAAAAAGAAATGTTGCAGCTCAAGGAGCGTGATATGATAAGGAAAAACAAAAGCAGGATGCATTGGATATAACACCTATTCTTTTAGGTGCTTTGGAAAAGGTATTGAAAAATGATAAGTATATCAATTTATGATATGAAGTTGAAACGTTTTTGTCTCAACAATTGACCTTCTGGTTAGATGTTATTAGTGAGATGCAGCAAATAACGAACAGTCTTGAAAATTTATCGAGGAAAAAATCCTAATATTATTTCAAATACATTTATTCTTGAAAAGTGAAAGTATTTTTTTAGACTAAGGAAGGTAAGTTTTTTATTCTTTCACGTTTGATACAATGACAGAAAAAAATGATTTTTTCCAGAGAAAGCTTGCGAATACGAGGTCTTTTGCCAAAAAACGTCGCAGTTCTTCCAACTGGATTTGGATAGTGATAGCGGTAATTCTCCTAGGATTGGGGGGATATAGCGTCTATCGTTTATTCTTTGCTCCATCAAATATTTCTCCTACTGAGGGAGAGGAGCTTTCTAGATTCTCTTTGGGACAAGAAGTGGTCTTACACGGAACCTTAAAAGCGGATGGAGATATTATTACCCATACACACACCTTGAACGATGCAACGTATGGAGTATTGGCAGTAAAAAGTAAATTTGTTAACTTGTGAGAATATACTGATACGGTGGACGCTACAGGAATGGTTGAGAAATTTTATCAGGGAGCACCTATTATTGAAATCACTGCATTATCAGGTAAAAAACTCAGTGAAGGAGCCAAGGAACAAGAGACAGAGATAGTATTGGATAAAACGTCGTGAGTATATTTGCCAGAGGCGGGAATTCATTTTCTGCCAGCGTTTTTTGAAGAATATCTTTTGCTCAACGAAGGAGAAAATGGACAAATCTTGCTTCAAGACTTGGAAACAGGAACGGGAATTATTATCAATTATTTTAGATGTAATGCAGCAAATCCCAATAGAAACTGTAAAGGATTAGTGGAAATGTTTTCTCAAACGGCTGCTCACAGCTTTGTCACCGCAAATGGAGATACGTATTACAAACAAAGTGAAGTGAATTCTTGGTTTGTGGCAAATGGAGACTGGTGGGGAATTTTTATCAATGATGTGCCTGAAGAAAGCGTGATGAAGCTCAAAGATTTGATTGTTTTCGCCAATGGGAAAGTGATGAAAAATTGGTTAGACTTTTCCGCTCCTCGTATTTGTCAGAATGCTGAAGAAAAATTACAAAAAATAGTCAAATCTTCCTTTACCCTCAAACAAGAAGGATTGGTGGCTCTCATCCAAGGACAAGGATTGACGCATTCCGTGGAATGTAGCGTGCAAGTGGACTTTAGTTTACCTCAGAAAGGAGTATTACTTTCATTAACGCTAGGAAATGTTTCTTCACTGACAGGAACAGTAACTAGTGGAGAAAAAAAAGCTGACAATACCCCAACTTCTCCTGTTTCATCTTCAGGTGAAGTATTGGTTCCCACAGCACCTTTAGTGCGAGACCCTACCGTAGCTCAATTCCCTTTGAATATCGAAAAAGGATTGACGTATACGTCGTCTAGATGAGGATATGCATTGAAATTCCCGTCTGCGAATGTTTCTTATGCGGTGAGTGCAGTCAAAGAAAACTTTAATCAAGCTAGTCTTTCCTGTGCGTATGTTATCAATGTTATCAAATATGCTGACAAAGAAGCGTTGGAAATTGCTCCAGCGATTAGGATTTATGAATGTGAGGCAAAAGGCAATATTGTTGCTCCGTGAGAAAATTATGTGGTAGTAGAAGGAGCAGGAAAAGTCTTTGTTATCCAAATCAATGACCCCGCGTGGATAGCATTTGCCAATGCGTTATCGTTTACGGTGGCAGGATAATCAGTCATTCTGAACGAAAGCCAAAGGCTGAAGTTCTGGATTCTTCGCTTCGCTCAGAATGACCTCCTTATTCATTCAGCTTTTTTTCTGCTTCTTGGAATAATTGGTATCGATAATTGGTAAAGAACGCTTCAAAAATTCCATTCAAGTAAGAAATCACTAGGAGCATTGCAACAGCTGAAATTCGGATAATTCCTTCTACCAATGCATTATTGATAATATTAAAAAAGATGGCAATATAAATCAGTCCGAGTGGGAGGGCAATCGCAATAAATGCGTTGAGAAAAAACCTTCCCATCAGCATTATCTCAAAGAGAAATCCTTTGACAGTGAGACTAAAATTAGTCATCGTTAAATAGATACTTTTTTTGATGGCGTCAAATACTCCGAGGTCTTGGCTGATGATATAGTATTTCGTATAAGGTCGAAAAATATTGGCGAGAATGACGATAATCCCCCGAATAAGAAGAATAATTTGCAACATAATATTGTCCAAAATTCCCATCATTCGTATTCTGATAATAATGGTAATCACGGTATAAAACCCAAAAGCAAATCCCAATCCGTTAAATTCCAACATTACAAAGAATTTTTTTATTCCTTTGGTAATAGCTCCGGCAAGTTTATTTCCTTTGTCTTGGACAGCGTAAGTAATGGCAGCTTCTCCTATGGGATAGATAAGAAAATTTCCTATAATAACGATAATGAGCAGAGAAATGATAAATCCTCGCATATTGAGCTCTTGCACTTTGGTAATCAGGTAGACAAAAGCATTAGAAAGCTGAATACCAGCCTCATATCTCTGATTGAGAATATAATTAAAAAAATAGGCAACAAGATAACTGCGATAAATCGTATGTCCAAAGGTCGTAAAAAAGGAAATCCTAATGAGTTTAGGTTTGGAGAGGAGCAGAAGAATGCTGTCTTTGACAATGGATTTTATCATCTGGTAAGTAGAATTAGGAGCCTAAAAATACAGCAGTAAAGAATTTCATAATAGCATATGAGAAGCTGATGACCAGCACTCCAATAATAGCATTTTTAATGGCACTATTTCCGGTATTTGTTTTCCCTCCAAAAACACTACTCGCGTAGAGATACCCTGCATAGATAATCATCAATGCTCCTATCAGCAATCCAATCTGAGAAAGAAATTTGACTACATAGACGAGATAATTGAGGATGGTATCCCAATTCATAATTCCAGTCGCCATTTGTTCTTTGAGAGAAAGTTTTTCTGCTTCTTTTCTATAGGTATCCATTACTTCGCCTCCTACAGCTCAGATTTTTTGTATGGATGTTTGACCTGTTGCCATTTCATCTGATTTGAGTTCAGGAATAATTTCAAATCCCATATCATCTTGGGCAGTCAAAAATCCTCCAAACGTACAACAGCAGAAGATGCATACTGTTATTACGTGGTAAAGAAAGGTGGTTTTTTGTGTAGTGTGAAGTGAAGTGTTCATTGGGAAGCATAGAGGAATAAATAAAAGGTATGTATGCTGAGTGATATTGTTGATATAATAAAATATTGAGTTTAACTACAGATATTAGTTAATTTTTCTACTCCTTTTACTACTCTCAGGGTGCTAGTATTGATATTTTGGAGGAGAGATTGGAAGTCAAGAAGTCTTTTATTGAGGTATACATTGAGATATTCGTTTATATTCTTGACGAGGAATTTGGTACTTTGTTGGGTAATGATATTTTGTACATAAGTATTTTCGGCACCAATTCTATTTTCTACAAGGCAGGTACAAGCATTTTTACATCAAGGTTTGGAAAGAAGCTTGGGGTCTGTCATTCTGCCTTTTGTAATTTCTATAGAGGAATTAGGGTCATTACTATTTGCCATTCTATTGAGCCGAAAATAGATGTATCCTGCAATATCACACGTATTTCTGTATTTTTCGCCGAGTGTCCATCAGGGATAATTTCTGATAATATTAGCATTCTTTCCTGTCCGCATTGTAGCGAGATAATAAGCTCTATCTTCTGTAGTGACTTGAGAAAATCCGCCTTGGAAGAGATGGTCTGCTTTCACAGTTCGGAACGTCTCATATGGTTTTTTAATCGCGTCAGGAATAGTTCCTGTAATGTTTCCTCCTATTTCATCCATAAGTTTTCTTCGTTCTGCTCCTGAGCCGTCGGGAATAGTACCATCATACAAATTTTCTCCATCAAGTCTTCTCAACATCACATCCAAGAGATGGTCAAATAAAAAGGTAGAGTCGGGAACATTAAGATTGAAATATTGTGCATCATTTTTACATCGTATTGGGTTCATTGTTGTGTTGACCTCGCAACATTTTTTTCTCTGATTGAGTAATGCAGTAGTCAGTGAAGCTGTATCTATGACGGTGTTATGCATTGTGATAACATCATCGGGAGTTACGGTGCTATTTTTTAGAGTTTCGTCGGTATTATCTTTTCGCAAGTCGACAAGTTTAAATCCTTGTCCTGCGTATTCAGTATTCACCAATGAACAGTCATCATAGCCAAAACTGCTCCCTACGCAGAGGACATTGAGCACAAAGAGAAGTAAGGAGCAGAGGAAACGTTTCATTGCTAATCAAGAGAATAAAGGGAGAAAAAAAGGCTGATGAATATTTCGAAAGAGAGTATACAGATTTTTAGATACTTTTGCAATACTTCTCTTGTTTTTTTTGTTCTTTGTTTTTGTTTCAAGTATTATTTTTTAAAAGGTGCTATTTTTATGGTAATCGTTATAGTGTCGCTCTCTGGAGAAAGTGCACTTTCTTTGAAAAGATAGGAAATAGTCTGTTGGTCAGGATGATATGCATAGGTTCCATACAGATTTTTATCACTATAGATTTGTCCAGTAGGAGCAACAAAGAGCATATTTTCACCGTTTCTGTGAATAGCTTTTCCTCCTTGGAAAATTCCAAAAGAGCTATCGTCAATCGTGGTACTGGTATATGCTGGAGCCTCTACAGCTACAAGTTGTTGGGTAGGAAGCGTAATAGTAAACATCAACGTACCTTCTAAATTGTAGACTTGAATAATGGGAATATGAGCAGAAAGGCTGACTCTGAGGGACATTTTATCTTTCCGTTTATCTTTGAAAGTGATTGCTCCAGTGTTGGGGTCGATTTCTGCGATGAGTTCGTGAGAGGAAGAATAGAGTCAGATTTTGTCATTGAGACTATAGTATTGCCCTGTAATGGTAGTAATACGCGATGAAAGAGGATAATCTTCAATCGTTAGAGCTGGCTGTTCACTGCTTCCCCACTCCGAAAGTAAGGAAGGATTTGCAGCGAGTCCTACCCAATATCCGTTTCTGTTTTTCTGGAAACTGACGGTTCCGGTGTCTACATCTTGAGAAAGTTCTGCGGTGATAGTGGCAGCTTTTTCACTATTTTTTTCAATATTGGTAATAGTAATGTCGGGTATCGTTATCGCAAGGACAATGTCTTTGGTGGTGGTATTCCCTTCGTGGTCGGTAGCGTGGAAGCGGTAATTGAGACTGTCTGCTCCCGTGAAGAAGAGATTTTCGATGATAATATCTCCACTAGCGTTGGTCGTATGGAGCGTTTGTACCATCGTGCCGTTAACTTCCTGTTGCATTGTAGCCAGTGCGACATTGTCTGTTCGGTGCATTATCAGATTGTAATACGTTCCTACTACGCCTTCCAAAGCGTCTCCTTCACTAACAACTTCTTGAGTAGCAATTCTGTATAATTGAGCTTCTCCTTGTGGTCATTCATCGTCTCCCAAAATTTGTTTTCCAGCAACGACTTGATTTGACCGAGGAGCACTGATTTGTAGGGTATTGTTCTCGTTTCTCAGGGTAGTAATTCTGGCATATTGTCGTTTTCTTTCGATATTTTCCAAGATGACGCTGATAGCAGATTGGTTGGGGTCATAGTATCTGATTTCTGCAATGAGTTTATTTTTGGTGGCTTCTTTGAGTGCTGGAGTGGCTCGATTTTGGACTTCATCATTGATGAGAAGTTCATTGGTGACGAGGCGTTTCTGTGTAGGGAAGGTGGTAAGTTTCATTCCTGTAGTATCGGTTCCTTTGGGAAGGACGAGGATGTAAGTTTCAATCAGCTTTTTATTTGTGTCTTCTTTTTCTGGAGAGTAATCAATTCTATCGGTAAGTTTGATAAGGTAGCCTGCTACGCTTGCTTCTCGGTTGGGTCTTCGTCCCAGAGAAATAGCGTCAAAACTCTGACCTCTCACCGCAAAATTTCTGACTTCTTCGTGATAATCAGAAACTTTGAGTTTCGTATTGTCATCAAAGTTAATAATTCTTTTTTCTGAAGGAAGTGTAGAGATAGCTTTCATAAAATACGTTTTGGTAGTATTGTGAGGTCCATTGAAGTTGTCGTTTTGGTTTCCGTATTTGATATAGACGTTGTGGTCATCCCAAAGGATGATGTCGTCTGCATTATCAGTATTGAGTGGGGTGGTGTAATAGTTTGTACCGATACTCTCTGCATTACGTTCAGAATAAACGACTTTCGTCAAGGAAGATTTGGTGGCGGTAGAAGAGTTTGTCTTCACGAAAATCCCGTTCACATAGGCAGCAGGGTCGATACTCATACTTTGGCTAGATGAAGCTGCCGTCGTTCCTTTACTTTGAGCAGTAAGGGTTTTGGTGGTGGAGCTACCTTGTTTGGTTTGCAAGGACGTTTGATAGGTAGGTTGGAGTCTCTGATAAAATCCCGCAAGTTGGTTTTTGAGCGTGGAAAGGGTTTGTTTATTTCTTTGGTACTCTGGAAGTGTCATATTGAGGAGTTCTGGAGATGTCGTATTGATTTCATTCAAAAAGTTATCAATAATAGGAGCTTTATTGTCCAATAAGATTTTATAAGGATTTTCCATGGTAGTGAGGAGTTTTTCTGTTCCTTGGTCTACATTGAAAAAGTTGAGGTTAAACGCCAGATTTTTTTCCTCTTTGGCTTGCGTGAGTGAAGTTTCCTTTTCCAAAGCTCTAATAAGCTGGTCATAATCGGACGAAAGGGTTGCTTGCGTGAGCTGAATTTTGCTTTGTTCGTCAGTAATGAGTTTGCTGATTTGCTGTTGCATTTCTTCTACTCCTTGTTGGTTGGCTTCAATGGTTCTTGGCGTGGTGAGAGTAGATTGAATGGCTTTGAGTTCGCGAAGGGTAGTTTCATCTTGGCTGGCTTGTGTATTGAAGTAGGCAAGTACGTTTTCTAGTCTGCTTTTTGCTTGTGGATAGTCAACGTAATTGATTTCATCAGTTGTTAATCCATTAAACATACTTACTTCAGTTTTACATTGTTCAGGGTTATTGATACAATTTTCTACAATATCTGCACCATCTTGTGCAACTTTAGAAATGCTATTCATTCCATCACTTATGTTATAACTTACAGCAGTTGAAAGATTATTGATAGCCGTTGTTAGATTATCCAAGAAACCGTAAATAGTTCCAAAATTGAACTGGAGATTGGCTTGAGCGTCAATTTCATAATCAAATCCATTGAGTTCAGGTTTTGGAAATTTTAACTTATTTGTCAAATCTACAATGGTATCAAATCGAGGAACTTCATAGGTTCTTTGGGTTAATTGTTCGATTTTTGCTTTGACTTCACCTTCTCCTACCAATCCAATACCCTGTTTTACGATACAGTAAATACGTCAGATTTTTTCTGCTAGTTTTAAGGTAGCTTCAAATTCGTGAGGGATTTGTGGTAATTGAGGAGCAGGGGGAAGGACAGGAAGTTCTAGTTTGATATTGGGAATAAATGATGGTAATTCTGGTAAATGGGGAGGTGCTGGAAGTTCAGGAATTTCTGGAGCAGAAGGAAGGCTAATATTTGGTAAGGTGAAATTAATATCTATTATAGGAGGAGTAGGGAGATTGGGGATAGTTGGTAAATCAACTTTGATAGGCTGAAAATTAAACGTAGGTAAAAGGATATTCATATTGAGATTAAGCTCTGAAAAATCTATGATAATATCAGGAATTTTGATATTAGGAATTTGAATAATCGGAAGTTTTATGCCTTGACAGAGGAGAGAAAGGGTACAAGAATGCTGATCATAAGTATCATTAGTACAAGTAGCACATTTATTTCCCCAATTCACCGAAAAATCTATGAGGACTTGGTAGGTTTTAATAACATCCATAATGAGAATAATCGCATCTACATAGGATGAAAATCTATTGGCATTAGTCGTCATCCAATAAGAAATATATCCAAAGAAGTTTCTCATAATCGCTGAGATTTCTGCTACGTATCTATCAATGGCATGTACTCGTTCATAGAGTTCAAAAGGAAGATTTCTATATTCTTGGAGTATGAGAATATTTTCATTAATTCTATCCAAAATATTTTCATAATCATTACTTAAATCTACCATTTCTTTCACTTTTTGTTCCACGGTTTCTTCACAGGTAATCATATCACAGTAGTGTTGTTTACAAGCTTCTTTATCTTTATTTTCACCATCGCACTGATTATTATTACATCGTGTTTTATATTCATTTCTTTTCTCGCTTTTTGCTTTTTGTCCTTCTTCCTCTCTTCGAGGAGGATTTTTTTCTCCTTTTCCGATAGCATTAAAACATATTCCTATCAAACTTTCTGTTCGTTCTGTTCGTTCTTTTATGATTTCTCCGTTAGTGTCAGCTCGTTGCCTAAGATAGATTTCATAAGAATTGATATCTTCTCGGTAAATCATCGGAATTTTTACGGTCATATTTTTGGTTTGGATATTGATGAGTTTATTTTGATTAAAAAGTTTCGTTAGCTTTTCAAAAGGATTTGCGAGGTTATCGTTCACTTTTTCTACTTGGGCAGAAAGATTACGATAAGAAGTATCTGCTAAAATTTCTTTCATACTAGGTTTATCATCAGCAACAGCATTCTTGATTTTACCAACAATCTCTCCTATTTTTTTTATTTCAGCTCAAAAATCTTTGAGGTCAGGTCGTTTGAGAGAGATGTGCATTTTGGTAAGATTATTTGCAAGATATCTAATTTGAGGGTCAAGTCGGTTATCAATCAGAATTTTTCTTAGTCCTTGTTGCAGTCAGGATTTTATTCTATTTTTGGCGGCAGTTCCTCATTGTATTTTTACACCATTGATGGTGATAGTGTTTTCGATAGAGTTAATACTAGGTTCTCTGTTCAAGTTGATAATTCCTCCGAGACTACTAGGAATATAAGCACCGTAAGCGTCGTTTTGATTTGCGGTGAGACAGTTTAGGCCTTGACAGTTATTTAGATTTATGGTGCTATTTACAGCTTGAAAAGCAGACCTGCTATATCATTGTTGACTACTTGCTGCTCCTTGTGCAGTGGTATTACAAGCATTTGCATTGCTCAGATTATTGATGAGTGTTGGGTCATAGGTTTCTGCTGGATTATCGCTATTACCTTTATTTCCACAAGGGAGTTTGATGGCTGTGACGATACAGTTTCCTCAGAGTTCTCTAAAAGGACTAGGGAGAGCTTTCCCTATACTATAGGGTCAGAAGCACATTGCAATTCCGAGCTGAAGAGTGAGAGTAGGTGCTACATAAATTCTAAATTGAGAAGAGCTTCCTCCAAAAATTCCTCCTGCTCCTTGAAAGTTAATTGGTCGAAAAGGAGGGATAGGAACTCCCATAACGTTTAAAGGACCTAGTGTTGGGAAGGAAAAAACAGGCAGTCCTTTATCCAACGGAGTGAGAGGAAGTTTAATACATCACAAAATATGATACGCTCCGGGAGCGAGGAAGGCTTGATTGAAAGGGACGGGTAATCCTTTACACGTATTGCTTCCCCCAAAGGTAAAGCCATTACAAAGTCCTGCGGCAACTTTTTCTAATTCTTGTTGTACTTTTCCAAGTTCTTCATCGAAAATATTTATGTCCAAATTAATTCCCCCTTGAAATCCTTCAGAAATGAGGTCTTTGAGATTGATAGTGTCAGAAAGTCAAGGGACATTAGGTATCATACTTCCGGAAATAGTGGTCAATGCTTGTTTCTGTTGCTCAGCATTTTCATTTGATGTTGCATCTGTGGCATTTGTGTGTTCATCAATAATTTCTTGAAAATTTATTCCTTTGATTGTATAGGTTCTCTTTTTACTGGTTCCTTCGTTGATAAAGGTTTGCAAATATCTCACACATCCATCTATCGGTTGTGATTTAATGTCCAAAAGCCCATCTGCACGAATACTTTGGTATCCTGTTCCATATGCACTACCGTTAATGTCTTCTAAACTAATCGTTTGACTAGGAATATCATCTTGATAGATGAGTTGATAAGTATAGGTAAAAGGTCTTCCATTAACTGAGAGATTGATATTTTCAATAAGATACGAGAAATTACTGTCTTGAGGGTGAATAAGGTAAGTAGGATTATGTTTGATACTCAAGGAGTCGATAATATTATTTTCATCTACTTTAATTTCTCGAGGTCATTGAATGATGTCTCCAAATGCTCCTTGTTGAAGGGGTTGGTTAGCGGTAATATAGACAGTCACTTTTACAATATCACCTTTTTCCAAAATGCCACCGTTGAGGTCTTCATAAATTTTATGTACTTTTACTTTATCAGTTCCTGTAAGGTAGCTTATAGGAATAAAAATTCCCGTGGTTGTTTTGGTGGTATGTAAGGGATACGGAGTGGTAATTTCTTGGTATTTCATTGCATATTCTAGTCCTGCATTAGCCATTGCATCAGTATCAAAATTTTTAGCTCAAAGCATTTCAGAAAGCTGATTAATATCAGTATCTTCAGGGTTATTATTGAGGTCTTCTATCATTTGATTGATAGCATCTTCAGAAAGATTAGACATATCAACTCCTACATTCTCAGGGTCATCAATGTTCATATCTTCCATATTTGGCATCTCAGCTTCAATGTTTTTCCAATGCACCATACTATTGTCGATGATTTTTGAACTTTCATCGATTTTTATTCCAAATCTCGTGATAATAGTAGTATCAGCTTTTTGTCTCTCATATCGTTGTGGGTCACATTGCACGTTATTTGTGCTGAGATAGGTAGGTCGTGCATTACGTTCTCCTCCATAAAAGATTTTTACAAACCCTTTATGGTCATTGGTGAGAATGTCTATAGCTCCGTCTTTATCCATATCTTCCAAAAAAGTCTGATGTACCGATGAAAGCAGATGAGGCGTGGTGCTGATTTCTCCGGGATTGACATTCGTATTGAGACAGACGGGATAGCCATCTACATCAAATTTACCATCCTTGTTTAGATAAACTCTGAGTTGGTTAGTTGTCGTACGAATGATAATATCTTCATAGTGATTATTATCAATATCTCCCACAAACACTTCATCAATTCCCACCGCAATCAAGAGCAAATTTTCCAAAGATTGAAAATTCTGTCCAACTCCGTGTCCATAATTTTTGGCAAGTTTCACCGTTCCATCAGTGTACACGATGAGTAAATCTTTCAGTTTGTCATTATTAAAGTCGATAGGTTTGACGGTGAAAATGGTTTTGGTGGGGTCATTGAAACTTTCTACTCCTAGTCCGCCATCATAATTGGTGTCATAGACATTAGGATTAGTATCGTAATTTCTCAAGAGCGGGTCTCCGAGATTTATCAAGAGTTCAGAACCGTATTTTCTAGTAGCATCTCCTACATTTTCTCCCTGTGCAAAGAGCGTCATATTTTTGAAATCCCCTCTAAATCCAATAGCGTTATCAGTCACATAACTATCTTGAATAGACAAATATCCCCCTTCCAACGCAAAGCTTGTCGTAGTATCAAAAATTCCTATGGTACCTGTATTATTGGAAGAACCATTAGAAAACGTAGGCTGAACGAGATATTTTGTGTTGGTTGTGGTGAAATTATTTGCTGATATTTGATAGTTGGGGAGGTGAAGAAATAAGGTTCCGGAGATGGTGTTTCCATTTCTTACTTCCCGAGCTTGATATCCTTCTATAACATAGTCGGTAAGATAAGCAGTGATGTTCGTACTTCCATTTCGTTGGAAGTCAGCTTCTTCTGTCTCTTCTGATGAGAGAAAAAATGCTGTATTTTTAGTGAGCTGTTTCGCTCCGCTTAATGTGGTTTCGAGCGTGTCAAGGTCAAGTAGTGTTCGTTCCAAACTATTAAGTCTTCCTTGTGCAGTAGCAATGTTTTCAATCTGGAGCTGGAAACCTGTCGTTCATAGCGTAAGCTGAGTAGTGCCTCCTCCATACGTCTTAATCACAAAATTGGGAGCAATTCCCCGTAGCATTGCGTTGATTTTGGAAGGTTGGACCAGTTGTGTAGTGGTAGTGATGAGTTTATTTGACTGTTTCATCAGATGTTCAATGTATTTATTATGTTGTGAGAAGTATCATCGTTGATTTCCTCGGTCACTTCCAAAGTAATTGAGGTACATAATATTTAGTCCGCTGGTACTCGGAAAGAGCGGTTCTTGAAAGGTTATTTCTGCAATGCCCGGAACGACATTCGTGTTATTTTTTGCATTGGCAATGAGATAGCCCATTCCTCCTACTTTTCCAGAGAGCGTAAATGCACGTTGCCCTTGTCCGGCAGGTACCGTAAGCGTATTATTCAGCGGAAAGCTGGTAGCGAGTCCAGAATTGTAAGTGAAGATAATATCTGTCTCATTCAAGATACGATTGCCTCGAATGTCCGTGAGAAAAATAGTTCCCTTTACGGTTTCACCAATTTTTGCTTGCGTGGCAGAAAGTTCTATGTCAATATTGTGAAGCGGAGCAGGCTTGATAGTGATGGGAATTAGAAGCGGTTCCAATCACGGAATTTCTACTTTAAGCGTGTCGTTACCAGCTTTTTTATTGGAATAAAAATAGAAAGAAAGCTGACCGGTGGTGAGTGTAAATAGTCCTTGTTGTTTGAAAATAAGTTGATTGCTTTTGGGAGTAGTAGCAGTAATGACTTTGGTTCCTGTGGTTCCTATGGTGATAAGCTTGTTGGCAGAACTTACGCGAATGTCACTATCAACTGCTACGGGTTGATTGGTAGCACTGTTTAGTATTTTCAAATTGACAGTTTGTAATTGAGAACTTCTGAGATTAAACTGTTTGAGATTATTAGTTCCTGTAGTATACAAGTCGTCTTTTTCTGGTAAGGTAAATGTGAGACCACTAGAGGATACAGCTTTTGCATTGATGGTGAGATGAGGTTTTGCGTTGATGATAGGTTGAATAAGTTGACCAGTTGCACTTGTCGTATCATTAGTATCAGCAGGAGTGATGATAATAGTAGCGTTTCCATTTTGAGCATTTCCTTCTAACGGAGCTGCTTGATAGTAGAAGTTCAGATTTTTGAAACTATTGGTAGTAAACGAGGTTTTGTAGCCTCCTTCGTGGAGAAATTTCCCTGAAGAAACACTCACGAGGTAGGATACAGGCGTTCGAGTCACAGGATTTTGATAAGCGTCTTGGGCAGTAATACGAATAGGGGTCAACATTCCTACAATGCTTGTCTTGGGAGCTTGTATGTTGAATTGAGCGAGTGCTCCCTCTTGAACGGTAATTCTTTGAGTTTTGCTTACGCAATTTGCACTATTGGGAATACACATTTTGATAATGAGTAAACTGATTCCTGCTTTGTGATTGCTAGGAGTGAGTGTGAGAGTTTGAGGGGTGGTATTGGGATTGAAAGATTTTGTTCGTTCTCATTTGCAGAGGTCAGTATTATCAATTTTAAGGCAACTTTGACTTCCTGTTAAGATGATGTTGATGTCTACGAGTCCTACATTTTCTATGGAAGAAATGCTGAGTTGGGCAGTTGGATTTTTCTCATTGATGGTAGTGGTATTGAGGTAAGTTTTTATTTTACTATAAAAAGTAGAGAGACGTTTGCTCGCGTCTGCTTGTATGGCGGTAGTGTTGGTACTTTCTATGCTGTTTTCTTTATTATAAAGAAGCGTTTCAGGAGTATCATCGGTAGAAATGAGGTCTTTTCGCTCTTGTCCAAAGTCTTCCATTGATTCTGCTCGTGGTTCTAGGGTATTTTCTTTTTCTTTGGTGAAATATTCACCAAAGCTTCCGTCTGCTAAGCTAGGTCAGAGACTTGCACTAAAATCAAGCGTAAGTTTTCCAGGAGTCGCGAGGGTTTGTTTTAGTCGACATCCAAATGCTGTAAATCGTGGTCGACGATCTGGTCATTCAAAGTCAAAAAGTAACACACTTCCATCAGTAGGAATTCAGCATTCATCTGCTAATTCTTGAACACTAGAAAGCAGACTATCATCGGAAGAAGTAGTGGAAGGTTTAGTGGCAACTGCTGTAGCTTTCTTTGCTTTTGCCTCTGCAAGCTCTGTAGGGAAAATAGGAGCAGCAATGATACGGTCTTTTTCATCAGAATTGATGTAGGCCACTTCGTATCCTTTGGGTTTGTAAGTAGGGAGTACGAGGGGGCTTTTGTTGTTTCCTTCTGTAAGGTATTCTTTGAGGGTGTATTGTACTTTATTACTAATGTCAAAGGAGCTTCTCGTATTGATAATATCTTTTTCAATGAGGTTATCGCTTTGTTTTTCGGTATTGGTGAGATTTTGGTAGTAAAGCATTTCTGTGATGGTGTCGAGTTGTCCAGTTCCTCCTAATGCAGTGAGAAGGTCATCGTAGGTGAAGAGATTGTAAGGACGAACACTAGTATCTATATCAGGAGTAGCTCATTTGAAGTTAAGACTTTTTAATTTGTTGTAGGCTGCATTCATTGATTGTTTAGCGTTTTGTGCCCCAGTGAGGAATATGTTATATTCGTTGACTTTATTTTTGAGATAACTTTCTAAAGCTGATTTGATTTCAGGGATAGTTTTTAGGATTTGGTGTCCATTGGAGTCAGCTTTGTAGATTTCTACTTTGTAAAGGTTAGGGTAGATAAATTTGACTTCTTGAGCGTTAATTCCTTGAAAAGTGACGTATCTTGGGGAGTCGATAGGACGGTCAGGAGTAAGCATATTGAGTCAAGGGATATCTAATTGTTCATCTATATTTTTTCCAGTAAAAAGTTCTTGAATTTTTGAACTAATATCTTGAGTTAAGCTTGTATTAGTAAAATCATTTGCTGTGAGTTTTCCAAATTTTATATTTGTATCACTACAGGTATTTTCATCACTGCAGTTTATATCTATATCTTTAATATGAAAGAAACTACGCATATCATTAGGTATTTTGTTTTTTATAGCTGTACTTATTTGATCATCATCTCAATTAAAATCAATACCATCTGTATTAATAATGATATTATTATTGTTGGATGTTCCTATGAGTGATAAAATTTCACTAAGGTCATCACTACATTTATTTTGACACATTGTGATTATGCGTGTTTGGAAATTTGTAAGAAGAGTATTGATATTTTGATATTGGGTTTTATAAGTTTGAATAAGATTGTTAGTATACATATTTTGGAGATTTTTTAGTTCTGTATTGATGGTAGATATTCGTCCACTAGCGAATTCAATTTGCTGCTTTTTTATATACAAAGTTTCGTACTCTACATCTTCAATATTTTTTAAGGTATTTAATAACGAATTCACTTGTACTGTTTGTAGAAGATTGTATAAGTCTTCTAGAGATTGGGAAGTATTTCAATTTGAAAATTTGTTATCTCTTAAAATCTTTTTAATATTATCAATATAGGTACTGATATTTCATTGGTGAGTAGTGATAGTAGTTAAGTTTCTCTCTTCCTCTTCTTTTGCTAATTCTGTAGCAATAATGAATAAAGAAGTCTCAATATTAGAAAGTTCTGTGTTGATAGTTGAAAGATTTGTGACAATTGTTGTTCCTATATTTTTGATTTCATCTAAAGTTCCGCCAGTATTAAATCGAGTTCATAATAAAGAGTTTATGTCATTGATAATTCTTTGATAATAATTAGTCAGATAAGAACCCGTTCAAAATTTTGTGGTTTTAATTCCATTGAGTTGATTAGACAGGGTACTAATATTTTTAACGATAGAAGAAATAACTTTAAAAGTATGGCTTTCTTTTCGTTTTCCCATTCTATTAGTTTCTCGATACAAATCGAAGGTAGGAGAATTTGGCTTTATTTTCCACGTATCATGATAATCATTATTATCCTTTCCATTATTATAAATAGTGAAAAAGTCTAATTCGTTAAACGTAAGATGTTCATCAGGTAGTCTTTTATTGATAGTTGTAAACTTTCCTGCAAGGTCTCCATCAGTAGTATCAGTAGGGTTGATTGCTTTTCTAGCAATTTGTAAAGCAGTAGGAGATGCATATTCTGAAGCTGCTACATAGCTATTTGCTTTAAACTGTGGAGTAGTAAGAGCTTTACTTCCTCCAATATCAAAAATATCATTAAGAGCATTTTTTCCATTGAAGTTTTCGAGGATATATATTCATTCATTTATTTTTTCAAAATCTAAATTAATAGGAGAGCCACCTCATCGTCGTCTTTGAGTAAATTCTGGTATTGTTTCACAGTCTCCATCATTAGTTGTATTAGTATCTTCTGGATGACACGATCAGATAGGTTCGCTAATAACTTTGGTACATACCATTTTCCACCAACTAAATGGTCGTCGAGAGGCACACTTTAGTGTTCGTCAAGCATACGTTTTATTTTTTTCGTAGTGATTGTATTCATCTTGAGTATTCAAAATATTATATCCTCTGTTTGCTTCTACTTGGGTTGAAAAAATATCATAAGATGCTCCTAGAGATTTTAATGAAAGGTTTGTTTTATCTTGTGGTGTGATTGCAGGGTTAATGCTTGCTTGTATTGTATTGGAATTGATACCATCTAGTCAAGTAAGATTTCTATAACTTCCTCTATATATGCTTAATTCTTGTGCATTAGAAATGAGATTAGCACTTTTCCCAAAATAAAATACTTCATACTTGCTTTCTAAATATTTGTTGGTTTTATTTTTACATATTTTAATTCACAAGACTCTTTTACATCATCCTACTTTTTCTGCTTGTATAGTTGTATATGATACTGGCAATACAATATCCATATCATACTTTTCACTTTCAATCTTCTCATCTACCGCTCTTTCCAATGCATTATTGAAACTAATCAATGCCCCCTGCACACTCGTATTCCCCCCATTCACCACATCTTTCAGATTTATTTTATCTGTTGAACTGTCAGCTCTGGTGATCAGTTGGGCTCCATCATCATCTGTATATCCCGTCAACCATCTTCCTCCAGCCATCACATTATCCCTCAAGATAACTGCATTCTGCGTCGAATAGACTTTAGGATAATCCAATAAAAAGCTTTCTTTTATCGTTTTTTCTACTACTTTGGTGGAAAGTCCTTTATCAGTGCTACTTCCTGCATTACTCACCATTGCTGCAATATCAATAGCATTTCCGTTTTCGTCTGTCAGACTACCACCCAATTCTTTCATCGTGGCGGCAAGGTCGGTAGCAATTTCTTCAGCTCCTTCATTTTGTTTTCCTTGAAACATTTTCAGCATTAAGGGAGTGAACCTTTGATACCCAATATCCTCACTAAAGAGGATTTTATTTTGGTAAAACTGGAGATTGTCTTCCAAAAATCCGTTTCTATTGGCAATAAAATCCTCATACCAAATGTCTTTCCCGATAAAGCTTTGAGGATTATTTCTGTAGGTTTTGATTTTGTTGAAAAACTTTTTGTAGTCGGCAATCTCTCCGTCATAATCAATCAATCCGTGTCGAATTTCAGCTTGACCTTTACTATTTCCATTAGGGACAAAATACTGGTCATCAGGATTTCGTACGTATTTCTGTTCTAGAAAGTCTACATACGGATAAATGCTTGGGAACAGGTAGCCTGCTTGATTGATGACCGGAAGCGGGATATTCCCTATCAAAATCACTCCCAATAGCGTAGAATTGACTCCTGATAACCCATCAAAATACATATTTTCCAGCATATGAGAAATCTGGGGAGCATCAATAGTTTGAAGATTGAGTGGCATTACCAAGGCTTTACTTTCGGGGATTTCTTGTTGGATGTATTGCGTGGCGTATCGTTGAATATCTTCTGCAAGTGGCGTATAAATGCTATCATCTACAAAAACTGCTACCATATTGACGTGAGGGATATTGGTGTTTTGTGCTCGCACTTCAAACAGCTCAGAAAGCTGTTGAATACAGAGTGAAGCAATATAAATCGCGAGGGTAGTAAAGACAAACGTTTTTTTCCCTTGATTTCGCATCAGTTTTTTTAGAGAGAGTAAAAGAAAAAATCTATTCCTTTTTCAGAGTTCTTTATATCTATTGTTTTGCTGAGAAAAAAAAAGAAGATATCTGTTTGTGTATGTATTTCGGCTTGTTTTTTTTTAATAATGTGATGTAGATAGTAATCACTACAGCTGGTATCGTTTTTTTGTACTTTTTTTATTGTCACATTTTGATTTTTTTTTCGTTCTACTAATAGTTTTATTCTCTATTCTTATTGCTATGAAAACTATTGACAGGATTTTATGAAGTCTTGGACTTATTATCTTGTGTGTTGTTATTGTTTACACTTTTAAACCTAATCCTTCTGTGGAAGGCAACGTTGGTGTGGAAGTCACAGGAAAAGGCATTGTAAAAGTCCAACCCGACACGCTTACTTTAACGTTTAATGTGCAAGAAAGAGCCGCCACCACCAAAGAAGCTCAAACAAAGATTGATACTATCAGCGAAAAATTTATGCTTACAACACAAGAATTAGGTGTGGAAAAAAGAAGCATTCAGACTTCTAATTACTCTGTTCATCCTAATTATCACTGGGATAATGAAACCAATAAACAGACGATTGATGGATATAATGCCAGTCAAACTATCGTCATTACGTTGAATGGAAGCGGATTTGTAGAACTGGGACAACAGGTACTGAGTGTTGCTCCCAATGTAGGAAATATCAGCATCAATGGAAGTTCCTTTTCTGTGACCGATAAATCCAAAGGAGAACAGGAAGCTAGAACTTTAGCGGTACAGCACGCATATCTGAAAGCTCAACAGCTTGCCAAAGTTGCAAAAGCAAAACTTGGAAAACCTGTACGTATTTCTGAAACGGTGAGTGTAGGAGGATTTTATCCTACCTATGCAAATGCCAAAGTAATGAATGATGCTGTAGCAGAAAGAGAAGAGACAGCAACATTAGAAATGGGAGAAAATGAAATTAGTGTAAATGTAAATATTACCTATGCTATCAAATAATAAGGTGTATTGTTTCTAAACCATCCTTAGGTTGCAGAAAACTATTTTGTTGATTTTAAGATAGATTTAAGCTATCTCCATAGTATACCACTATAATGCAGCTCAAAACTTCTACCAAAATTTCTCTCAAATTTACCTTCTTTACGATGGTAGTGCTTATGGTTTTTTCGCAAATTATTTTGGTGTTGTTTTTTGAAACTCGATACACAAAACAGCAAGCAAGACTTTACGTGAATACTACCTACCAGCCACCTTTCCTTCTAGACCTTTTGCATAATACTTTCTGGGACAAAAATGCTCTTTTCAAAAAGAACATCCTAAAAAGAATGAAAACTGATATCAAAAACTTACGCTTGTCCAATGTTCATACGTTTACACCTCTTTTTCCTCGTCCTCAGGTAGACGTAATAGCTGAATTCCCTTTAGAAGAATTTACGGAAGCTAATGGATATTATAAAGTCAGTATTTTTTTCTTCTCTACCAAAGGGTATGTTCAGATTTTTTACAAAGAAGGAGCATTTTTTGTTTATCGTATCCATAATGATAAGGTCACTTATCTGGATGTTACGGAATTTATCTATGCTCAAATCGAACTTGTGCAATTACTGTCGCTTTGGGGAATTGGGTTTTCTATTTTAGTTTATCTAATTTCTCTGTATTTTGTCAAGTCTTCTTTTAAAAATTTAAAAAAGCTGACAAGTTTTGCACAGCATTTAGATTTTGATAGACTTTCCGTTCCTTTAAAAATATCAGGACATAAACACGATGAAATTAAAGTAATTTCCGACGCTCTCAATGCTTCGTTGGAAAGAATTCATACCCAAATTATCGCTCTCCAAGATTTTATTGCCAATGCTTCCCACGAGCTTAAAACCCCGCTTATGATGATAAACAGTGAAATTGATATTGCCATAAAACAAAAGGAATATCCCCAACATTTACTCACCATTAAGGATAATGTGAAAAGACTTTCAAATATTTTGGAAATTTTTACACTTATTACACGTTTAGAAAGCTCCAAACAACTTACTCCCCAGAAAGAAGTCAAACTTTTTCCTCTCATCCAAAATCTCATCAAAACCTTAAAAACTAAATATCCAAATCGTAGCATTATTCTGCATTTGGATAAGCAATCTAGCGTAGTAGCTCATCCTATGCTTTTGGAAATTGTTATCAAAAATCTGCTGGAAAATGCTTATAAACATTCTGGGGCAGAAGCAGAAATTACTGTAATAGGTACTGCTCATAGTTTATCTGTAAGTGATACAGGAAAATGAATTCCTCCTGCTTATCAGGAAAAGATTTTTGAAAGATTTCGACAACTAGAAAATACAGAACATACTGAATATAGTTTTGGATTGGGATTGTATTTGGTAAAAAGAATTGTTCAGTTGCACGGACGAACGATTAGCTTGCACAGTGAAGTAGGAAAAGGAACGACGTTTACGATTACCTTTTCTCCCAAATTATTTCCTTGAAAAGAATAAAAAAAGTTTGACCTCCAGTATTGAGAGTATCAAACTTTTTTTTACTTTCTTCCATTCATTACACTTTCGTAATGGTATTTTTACATTTTCGTATGAAAGGTTCTTTCAATCACTTCCAGTTGATGAGCTTTGGATAAGCGGACAAAGTTTACTGCATATCCTGATACTCTAATCGTCAATTGAGGATAGTTTTCTGGGTGCTCGTAAGCGTCCATTAGTACTTCTCTATTGAGGACATTAACGTTGAGATGGAAAGCGTTCTTTTTGAAGTAGCCATCCATCATTCCGGTCAGATTTTCTACCTGTTCTGCTTTCGTAGCACCTAGCGACATTGGAACGATAGAAAAGGTATTGGAAACTCCATCCTGTGCAAAACGGTAATCAAGTTTCGCTACAGAATTGAGGGAGGCAATCGCTCCACTGCTATCTCTTCCGTGCATAGGATTGGCTCCCGGTGCAAATGGTTCTCCGGCTTTTCTTCCATCAGGAGTAGCTCCGGTATTTTTTCCATACATTACATTGGAAGTAATCGTCAATACAGATAACGTTGGATTAGCATTTTTGTAGGTTTTGTGCTTTTTGAGCTCAGTGAAGAAGTATTCCAAGATTTCCTGTGCAATACTATCTACTCTATCGTCATCATTTCCATACTTTGGAAAGTCTCCCTCAATTTGAAAGTCTTTCGCAATGCCATTTTCATCTCTTACTGCAGTTACTTTAGCATATTTAATAGCTGAAAGGCTGTCTGCAATGATGGAAATTCCTACCATTCCATAGGCGATATCTATTCCATAGTTGGTATCAACAAATGCCATTTGAGCTTTTTCATAATAATATTTATCGTGCATATAGTGGATGAGATACATTGCTTTGGCGTATACTCTCGCAGTTTCTGCCATTGCGAGTTTAAAATTTGCCAACACTTCCTCATATTGCAAAGGTCCCTCAGACAATTTCGCAATGCCAGACATTACTTGCACGCCTTCATCTTCTTCTTTTCCTTCATTTACTGCCAAGAGAAGCGTCTTTGGCAAATTGGCTCTCGCTCCAAAATGCTGAATTCTTTTCCCGATTTCCTGATACGAAACACAACACGCAATTCCATAATCATCTCCTCCACGTACCGTTTGCATTAGGGTATCATTTTCATATTGGATAGAGGAAGTATCAATCGAAACCTGTGCACAAAACGCTTTAAATCCTTCAGGCAATTCAGGCGACCAAAGCACCGTCAAATTTGGTTCTGGAGAAGCTCCAAGATTGTATAAGGTTTGGAGAAATCTGAATGAAGTTTTGGTCACTTTGCTTTTCCCGTCTTGAAAATGTCCTCCAATACTTTCGGTGACTCGTGTTGGGTCTCCTCCAAAGATTTCATCATAAGAAGCGGGTCTCAAATGACGCACCAAACGTAATTTCATCACGAAATGGTCAATCATTTCTTGAGCTTCTACTTCTGTAAGCGTTCCTGCTTGCAATTCTTTTTCCAGATACACATCTAAAAAAGAAGAAACATTTCCAAGTGACATTGCGGCTCCATCTTGTTCTTTCACTCCTGCGAGATAAGCAAAGTACACAAATTGGATGGCTTCTTTTGCGGTTTGAGCAGGTTTAGATACATCATATCCATATTTTTGTGCCATCGTTTTGATGTCATTCAATGCGGAGATTTGGAGGAAAACTTCTTCTCTCAGACGAACTTTATCGTCGTTCATCTCTCCAGCAATGGCTTCAAAATCAGCCTTTTTTTCTGCTATCAATTGGTCTGCTCCATAAAGTGCTAGCCTTCTGTAATCTCCGATAATTCTTCCTCTAGCGTAATTGTCAGGGAGTCCCGTTACAATATGTTTGGATCTGTACAGTCTACATTCTTTGTCATAGACAGAAAAGACTGCATCATTGTGGTTTTTTGCATAGGTGAAAATGTCTTTTACTCTGGGAGACAAATCAAGTTCTCTTTCATTGAGAGCACTTTCTACGACTCTGACTCCTCAGAAGGGTTTAATCCCTCTTTTGAGAGGAGCGTCGGTTTGGAGTCCTACAATGACTTCCAGATTTTTATCAATGTATCCTGCGTCGTGAGCCGTGATACTAGAAATAGTATCAGTATCTGCATCCAAAAGCCCATTATGAGCTCTTTCTTGTTGGAGCAAATCGCGAACTTTATTTCGCAAAGTAGTTGTCCTCTCTGTTGGTCATTGGAGAAAAGAGGCATCTCCATCGTATGGCGTAATATTGTCATACACAAATGTTCTTACATCAATCGTCATTATTATAGTATAGTATGAATTAAAAAGGGTATTTCAAATTCCCTCAACGTGAGGAGAATATTTGTAGCTGGTTTTCGAACTTTAAAAGGGATTTCAAGTGCGAGGATTAATTATAATCAACCGAGGAAAAATTGCAAGAGAAAATTGCAAGGACATTAAAACAAACGCTCCTGCACATTCCTCACTGAAGCAACAACCTTTGGAGCATTCACTTCTAAACTTTTTAAAAACGGAAATTCACGGAGCAACGTCTCTCGTCCCTCATACATCGTCAACCCTTCTGCTTGTTGGAGCTTTTTAGCACCAGCTTTTTCTCCTACTAATAAGAAATCTGTACGTTCCGTGGGCTTCCCGTGAAAACCATATCCCTGTTGTACCATCAGTTCTTTGATTTTGTCTCTAGAAAATGGGAAGGTTCCCGTGATAGCAAAGGTTGCACGTTTCTCTTTTTTTTCTTTGACTTCACGTACCGCCGAAAAACGTATCCCCACGCGTTCCAATTGACGCAGCAATTCCAGAGTATGAGAAGCAGAAAAAAAATTCTGAAGCGTAAACACGGTTTTTTCTCCAATTCACGGAAGCATAATCACCTTTTCACTATCGGTTAAAATCGCCTGCATTTTGTCCAAACTATCCGCCTGTTCTTTGGCAAGCAATTTGCAAATATCTTGAGAGGTCTTTTCTCCCACGTGAGGAATGCCCAAAGCATTGATAATTCTCCACAACGGCTGCTTTTTGGAAGCTTTTACCTGTTTGGTAATCTCATAAATTTTTCTATCTCCAAAGCCGGGAAATTTTCTGAGCATAATCCGCAATGCAGCATCTTCTAATTTGTACATATCTGCTACATTGTGCATAATCCCTTTATCTACCAGCACATCTACGACACCTTCACCAATTCCCTGAATATTCATCGCATTTTTACTCACAAAATGCAAAATCTTTTCTTTCACTTGGGCAGGACAATTGGGATTGGTGCAATAATAATGCATTCCACTATTGATAACGGGGTCATTACACGACGGACAAAATAACGGAGCTTGAATAAGCTGTTCCTCACCGGTTCTACGCTCTTTGATAACGCCCATAATATGCGGAATTACTTCTCCACTTCTCTGTATCCATACCACATCAAGTTGTCTAATATCTTTGTGCCTGATAAAATCAAAATTATGCAAACTCGCTCTCGAAATCTCTACTCCACTTACTTTCACAGGACGCAAATTGGCGACCGGCGTAATAATTCCGCTTCTCCCCACCTGAAAATCCACAGAAAGAATTTGTGTGCTCATCTGTTCAGCAGGGAATTTGTAGGCAATCCCCCATCTAGGATGGTGCATGGTGCTTCCCAATAGTTGACGATAACCAGTATCTGCTACTTTGATAACCAATCCATCAAAATCAAAATCCTGACTATCCAAAAACGCTTTTATCGCTGGATTGAGGCAGATTTCTTCAATCGTATATCCTTGCGTAAGGGAAGCAGGAAAACTCATCATAGGCAGAGCAGAAGACCCAATATCATAGCCAACGCTTTCTCCTTCAGCATTTTCTGCATACAGTACATCATAGACAAAACAAAACAAATTTCTTTTGGCAACTTCTCCACTATCCAGCAATTTGATACTGCCTGCTGTAGCATTTCTCGTATTGGCAAAGAGTTCTTTTCCTTGCTGTTCTCTCTGAAGGTTTAAGGATTTCCAGACCGATTTCGACATCATAATTTCTCCTCTAATACTCAGCAATGCTGGTACATCGTACAATTTTTTGGGCAGATTTTTAATCGTTTTTACATTAGTAGTAATATCTTCTCCCGTATAGCCATCTCCACGCGTAATTGCTTGGACAAATTCGCCTTCTTGGTAAATCAATTCCACCGAAATGCCATCATATTTGGGTTCAATAGTATACTGATACTCCACAATCTCCTGTTTCGCCAACAGCTTTTTTATCCTTTCATCAAAATTTGCCAAATCTGCGGGATTGTAGCTATTTTCGAGAGAAAGCAGAGGAACTTTATGGTCAGCTTTGGAAAACCCTTCAGCAATCTGTCCCACTAACGACTGTGTAGGACTATTATTGGAAATGAGATGAGGAAATTCCGCTTCTATCCTCAGTAAAAAATCAAAAAGTTCATCATATTGCGTATCGGAAATGATGGGGCTATTTTGTACGTAATAGAGATGATTATGTTCGGTTAGCGTATCCACCAACGACTGGTAAAGTGTAGCAATGTCTGAAAGTGTCGTAAGGTCAGTAGTAGAAGCAAGCTCTTGAAGCATTTGAGTTTGAGCAGAAAGAGACATTCGTATAACTCTAAAATAAAAGATGTTCCCACAAAGTCGTAATCAGCTTTTTGTGTTCTTGGAGATGAAACATATTGGAAAAAAGGCTGGCTACGGTCAAGGGTCCTACTCCTCCTGGCACGGGAGTAATCGCTTTCACGAGCGGCTCGACTTCATCAAATTTCACATCTCCTACCGCTTTTCCATCGAGAAATCCATATCCCACATCTATCACGATTTGTGTTCCATTGGGATTGATGAACTGTTTGTCTATGAGATGAATTTCTCCCGTACAGGAAATAATCACATCAGCATTTTTTGTCCACATTGCAATGGTTGCTTTGGTGTCTACTGCGGTAAATGTCGCTACATTTGCTCCTCTCAGCACACATTCAATCGCCAAGGGTTTACCTACCACATTACTCTGCCCGATGATAGCAATCTTCATCCCTTTCATTTCCCCCAACTGATAAAAATCCCAAAGTTCAAACACCGCTTTGGCGGTAGCCGGCTGAAAGGAAAGTAGTCCCATTTGATTTCGCCCATTGATAACTCCACCCAATCCATCAATGTCTTTTAAGGGATGCACTGCTGCACAGATTTCATCCTTATCTTGTTGTAAATCATCAGGTAAAGGAAGCTGACAAATAATGCCAATACACTGAGGGTCAGCATTAAGTTGGGCGATAAGCGTAAGAATGGTAGCTTTGGTCGTGAGTAAGGGTGCCTCTTGTCCGAAAATTTTGCATTCCATTCACAGGTCTTCTGCGTATTTCTTTTTTAACTTTACGTACACGTGAGAAGGATTATCTACCCCAATGAAAATAATAGCCAGATAGACTTTGGAGTTGCCAAAAAGACGTTGCTTGTGAGCAAGTAAACGCGGTTTTATTTGCAGAGCTAAAGGTTTTCAGGAAAGAAGCATTAACGACGTATCCAGACAAGTAAAACTGTAAGCAGTATATAAAAAAGGCTCCTTATCTCAAGGGAATTATTACAAAAAAACTCCTCTCATCTTGTATCACCCATTTTGTAGGACAGCAAATCAGGGCTGGAGCCTCTTTAAACATTTCACGATAGGACCTCAACACCACATCGTCATTCTAAGGAGCAAATGCAGTGAGCGAGGAAGAATCCAAAATAAACGTTTCTGATACTGGATTCTTCCCCCGTCCCGCAAGTACTGCGGAAGCATAGAAGGGCAAAGCCCTGAGACAACTGAGCGAAGGGCACCGCCCTTCGGCTCTAATATGCCCATACAGTTAAGAATTCTGGAAACAACGCAGAGAGAAGCCGTACGCACGATAGTTACTGCCGTACGTGTTCAGGTTGGACGAAAGCAAGTTCAGGCTATAAGCACTGGTGCCATCTGGACTGGATGACCAGTAGCGGCCGTAACTGCCCTGACTGCTGACCGACGCGGCGGACGAATTGAGGCGGCGCCCTGCAAGCGGTAAACGGAAGTCATTCCTAAATTGAGTAACGTTAGCCTCAGCAGAGAAGCCTTTATAACCACCATTATCATTGAGAGAAACCCCCTTGATACTCGCTCGTGTGATGAGTAATTGATTCCACTCTCCCATACTTGGTACATGATAACCATCTGGACACGGTCATTGTCTATCTAATGCGTCTTGTC